>NZ_JBWOPL010000044.1:0-26117 GCF_056451265.1 Rhodocaloribacter sp.
AAAATATCGACGCTCTTGCCGGGATCAATGTGTGACTCCAAGCACTTTCGGTTACTTGGGTCTTGGTGTGTACCTATCCCTTCAGTTCACCTCAGCAGGCAATATCGCATCACGGCAGGCTCGGGGACGGGACGACGGGGCATTTGAACGTCATAACGTCGCACAAACGCACGCTCGCCTCACTCCTTGTTCCTAAGCGTAATCTCCCGCTCGTCGCCGGCCTCGATCTCGAAGACGACCGGATCGTACGCCCCGCGCCACCCGGCCACGTTATAGACGCCCGGGATCAGGGGAAGGGCTTTGCCGGAGGCATACACGCGCCCGCGCCCCTCCGCGCCGCGTCCGAGGAAGACCCGCTTGTCCGCGTCGCGCGTGCCGTCGGCTTTCTCGTAGAGGAACGTCACGTACCCGACCGGGACCACGATCTCGATCACCTGATCCTCCCCGGCGGCGACGACCACGCCCGGCGCCACGTGGGGGATGAGGTCGTTGACCAGATGCACGTCGTAGACGCCGGGCCGCACGTCCGCCCCGTTGCGCGTGTGAACCTTATACGCCCGCGCGCCGTCCTGCCACAGCTCATAGTTCCCCCGCAGCGCCTCCCCGGTACCCTCGGCGATCATGCGGAAGACGGCCCGGACCGTGTGGACCATCTCGAAGACGAGTTCCCGGTGATCCCCCGCGGCCAGCGTCTCCGTGAGGGAGAGGTCGTTATCGGCATTGGGGCGGGTGCGAAACTCGTACGTTCCCTCATCCACGTACACCTCGTCCATCCACCGAAACGTGAACACCTCCCGGCCCTCCCGGTAGGCGTGGATGAGCGCGCCCCGCTGCGCCTCGTCCCCCTCGGTAAACGTCGCCCGGACCGAAGGCGGCTCGGGCACGTCCACGCGCACCACGGTGTCCGCCTCGTCGCCGGTGGTGACGGTCTGCGTGACGGGGCGGTAGAGGGCGCCGTTGGCCGTGCGCACCCCGGCGACGAGCGTATACGTCCCGGCGTCGACCTGATTGCGTTTCCGGCTCGAGACCTCGTACCGCACCTCGCCGTCGCGCAGGAGCCGCCCCTCGACGCGGATCGGTTCGCCGTCGGGATCAAGGCCCTGAAGCCAGAAGCCCACGCTCCGGTTGTCCGGCGGCTCGCCCGGTTCCCCGGCCGTCTCCGGCACGGTGGCCCGGTGGATTTCGGCCAGCCCCTGCGCCAGTTCGAGCGCCGACCCGGCGTCGCGATACGGCGTTCCGGCGGCGTCCGAGATGCATTGAAGCGTCGCCTTCTCTTTCTCCACGAGCCCGAAGCCGACCACGTGCACATCTACCTTCACGTCCTTCTCACGCCACTCGCGCATGAGGGCGCACGGGTCCTCGTCGCACGTTTCGAGGCCATCCGTGATGAGAATGATCGCGCCCTCGCGGTCGCCGAAGTCGGCCAGCGCCTGCCGGAGGCTGTAGGTGATGGGCGTCTTGCCGAGGGGGTTGAGCGTCTCCATGAAATCCCGCACCTGCCCGGCGACGGCCTCCGACGGGCCGAAGGGGATGACGAGCTCGGAGTCCCGGCAGTCGCCTTTCCGGCGGTGGCCGTACGCCCGCAAGGCCAGCTCGGCCTCCCCGAAATCCTGCGCGACGAAATCCTGCAGCACCTCCTTTGCCACGACGACCTTGTGCGACTTGTCCGGCAACTGTCCCCACATCGAACCGGAGGCGTCGAAGATGACGTACACGGCGGCCGGCCGTGTCTCTGCCTGAGCGGTTGCCGTCGGCGCGAGAACGGCGCTCCCGAGCCCCAGCATCGCGAGCACCCAGAATCTGCTTTTCATGAGGTCCTCCGTGCGGTCAATTCCGTCCCATCGACATGCGTTTGTAGCCGGCAGGCGGCTCGAAGGCGTCGGGGTCGAGGGTGCGCCGGGTGGCGCTTCGGAGGACGGCCTCGCTCTCGAGGGCGCCACCGTCGAAGTCGCGCGTGACGACGGGGAAGCCGTCCACCTCCATGAACCCGCCGAAGGGGTCGTTGTCCTTACCGAAGAAGCCCTTGTCGCCGAAGAGTCCCTCCCCGAGCGAGGCCATCATCTTCTCGAAAAACGCGGCCATGTCCTCGAAAGCCGCCCGCAGTTCCTCACCGCCCTCGACGTTCTCCCAGTCAGTCACCCACAGTTCCTGCACGTTTTCGCCGTCGAGGAGGACCTCGTATTTCACACACGGATAGCCTTCCTTCGTGGCGCGCTCGTCCGTTTTACGATATTCTCGCCGGGGGCGCTCCGTCTCGTCCATGCCGCCGGGCATCCCTCCGAGGCGTCCTTTCATCATCTTCTCCATCTCCTCACGCTGTTTCTTCGGCATGCGCTTGAGCACCTCCTCGGGGATCTGCATGTTCTTCGTCACCTCCCGCGCCTCCTCCAGCTGACGTCCCATCTCCTCGATCATTGCCTCATTGAAGATCATGTACGACGGCTTCTCATCGTCCACGATAATCATCTCACCCCGGTCGCCGCGATAGATCATCTTTCCTCCTTTGCGCTGCTTCGAGGGAATGGTCATCGCGAGCATCTTCCCTTCCACCATCACCTCCGTCGTTGCCACCCGCGGCGGCGACTGCGCGTGGTCGGTCACTTCGATCTCGAAGACGGCGCCCGGGTTGGCCGAAAGCAGGCCGAAGCCGAGCAGGGGAAGGAGCAGGAGCATCGCCGAAAACGTACGGCGGCGAGCGAGTAGAGAAGTCGGACGTTTCATCGTTCCAGCACGTTGATGAGAGGACATTCAAAACCGGCTCCGGCTCATCGACGCGGCGCACCGGACCACCGATGCTTACTTCGCTCCGACGTGCGATCGTGCGGGAAGCGGGTCTTTGGGGAACTGCGGGTGAGAACGCCCCCGAGCGACGGGGGCATAGAGGACTTCGGAGGCACACGAATCTTTTACCTCCCGCTCTTCTGCAGACCTGACGCCCAATACTTCATCCTCCGGGCGCCCCGGGCCTTCAGCTACTTAAACGTAAAGCAAATAAGATTAAACGTAAAGCAATTAAAAAAATATCTCCCGGCACACGGATCCCGTTCTCATACGCACGAACCCTTCCCCGCGTCGTTCGTTATCCCGAATCCCGCCTCACGCAACGTACCCCCCCTCGTCATGCCCGCCTCGTTCGACACCCTCGCCGCCCTCTTCCGCGAACGCATCCTCGTGCTCGACGGCGCCATGGGCACCATGATCCAGCGCCATGCGCTCACCGAGGACGACTTCCGCGGCGCCCGCTTCGCCGACCACGGGCAGCCCCTCCGGGGCAACAACGATCTGCTCTCGCTCACCCGGCCCGAGATCATCCGCGACATCCACCGCGCCTACCTCGAGGCCGGGGCCGACCTCCTCGAGACGAACACCTTCAACGCCACGGCCATCTCGCAGGCCGACTACGGCACCGAGGCCCTGGCCTATGAGCTGAACGTTGCCGCCGCCCGTCTGGCCCGCGAGGCTGCCGACGAATACACGCGCCGCACGCCCGAAAAGCCCCGCTTCGTGGCCGGGGCCATCGGGCCGCTCAACAAGGCGCTCTCCCTCTCGCCCGACGTCGAGAACCCCGGCTTCCGCGCCGTCACCTTCGACGAGGTGCGTGAGGCGTACGCCGAGCAGGTGGCCGGCCTCGTCGACGGCGGGGTGGACGTGCTCCTGGTCGAGACCGTCTTCGACACGCTCAACGCCAAGGCCGCCCTCTTCGCCATCCAGGAGTATTTTCACCGGACGGGCCGCGTTCTGCCCGTGATGGTCTCCGGCACCATCGTGGACATGAGCGGGCGCACGCTCTCGGGGCAGACGCCCGAGGCGTTCTGGATCTCGATTGCGCACATGCCGCACCTCCTCTCGGTGGGGCTCAACTGCGCCCTCGGCTCGGCGCAGATGCGGCCCTTCCTCGAAGAGCTCTCCGGCGTCGCGACGGTCTTCACGAGCCTGTACCCGAACGCCGGGCTGCCGAACGCATTCGGCGGCTACGACGAGACGCCGGAGTTCATGGCCGCGCAGGCGGAGGACTACGCCCGGAGCGGCTTCGTGAACCTCATCGGCGGCTGCTGCGGAACCACCCCCGAGCACATCCGCGCCCTCGTCGAGGTCGCCGCAAAGCACCCGCCCCGCCGCGTCCCCGAACGCCGCCGCACGCTCCGCCTCGCCGGCCTCGAACCGCTCGTCTTCCGCCCCGACCTCAACTTCGTCAACATCGGCGAGCGGACGAACGTGACCGGCTCGCGCCGCTTTGCCCGCCTCATCCGCGAAGACCGGTACGAGGAAGCCCTCGCCGTGGCCCGCCAGCAGGTCGAGAACGGCGCGCAGTTGATCGACGTGAACATGGATGAGGCCATGCTCGACAGCGCCGCCGCCATGACCCGCTTCCTCAACCTGATCGCCGCCGAGCCCGACATCGCCCGCGTGCCCCTCGTGCTCGACTCGTCGAAGTGGAGCGTCATCGAGGCGGGGTTGAAGTGTGCGCAGGGCAAGTCCGTCGTCAACTCGATCAGCCTCAAAGAGGGCGAGGACGTCTTCCTCGAACAGGCCCGGAAAGCCCGCATGTACGGCGCGGCGGTCATCGTCATGGCCTTTGACGAGCAGGGACAGGCGGACACGCTCGAGCGGCGCATCGCCGTGTGCGAACGCGCCTACCGGCTCCTCACCGAGCAGGTCGGCTTCCCGCCCGAGGACATCATCTTCGACCCCAACATCTTCGCCGTGGCCACGGGCCTGCCCGAACACAACCGGTACGCGCTCGATTTCCTGGCAGCCACCCGGTGGATCAAGGAGCACCTGCCGCACGTGCGCGTCTCCGGCGGCATCTCGAACCTCTCGTTCTCGTTCCGGGGCAACGACCGCGTGCGCGAGGCCATGCATACGTGCTTCCTCTACCACGCCATCCGGGCCGGGATGGACATGGGCATCGTCAACGCCGGGCAGATCGAGGTCTATGAGGAGATCGCCCCCGAACTGCGGGAACGCGTCGAGGACGTCCTCTTCGACCGGCGTCCGGACGCCACGGAGCGTCTGGTCGAATACGCCGAAACGCTCAAGGAGACGGGCGGGCGCGCCGCCGACGGACGCGACGAGGCCTGGCGCGACGCCCCCGTCGAGGAACGCCTCAAGCATGCGCTCGTCAAGGGCATCGTCGAACACATCGAGGCGGACACGGAGGAGGCGCGGCAAAAGTACCCGTCGCCGCTCGACGTGATCGAGGGGCCGCTCATGGACGGCATGGGCGTCGTCGGCGACCTCTTCGGAGCGGGCAAAATGTTTCTCCCGCAGGTGGTCAAGAGCGCCCGCGTGATGAAGAAGGCGGTGGCGCATCTGACGCCCTACATCGAGGCCGAGAAGGCCCGCCTCGCCGACGAGCGCCCGCGCGCGAAAGTGCTCCTGGCCACGGTCAAGGGCGACGTGCACGACATCGGGAAGAACATCGTCGGCGTGGTGCTCGGGTGCAACAACTACGAGGTGATCGACCTGGGCGTGATGGTCCCGGCGGCCCGCATCCTCGACGAGGCCGCAGCGCAAGGCGTGGACATCGTGGGGCTGAGCGGGCTGATCACGCCGTCGCTCGACGAGATGACGCACGTGGCGAAGGAGATGACGCGCCGGGGCTTCACCGTGCCGCTGCTCATCGGCGGCGCGACGACCTCGAAGGTGCATACGGCGGTGAAGATCGCGCCGAACTACGACGGGCCGGTGGTCCACGTCCTGGATGCCTCGCGGGCCGCTGCGGTGGTGAGCCGCCTCGTCTCGGACGAACACCGCGACGCCTTTGCGGCCGAGGTGGCCGCGGGCTACGAGAAGGTGCGCCGCGCCCACGCCCGCCGCACCGACCGGACGACCTATCTGTCGCCGGCCGAGGCCCGCGCCAACGCCTTCACCTCCGACTGGAACGCCGTGCCCATCACCCGCCCTCATCGCCTCGGCGTCACCGTTCTCCGCGATTTTCCCCTCGAAAAACTCCGCCGATACATCGACTGGACGCCGTTCTTTCAGGCGTGGGAAATGCGGGGCAAGTACCCGGCCATCCTCGACGACCCGCGCAAGGGTCCGGAGGCCCGCAAGCTCCTCGCCGACGCCAACGCCCTCCTCGACCGCATCATGGACGAGAAGCTCCTCACCGCGCACGGCGTCTTCGGTCTCTTTCCCGCCCACGCCGTCGGCGACGACCTCGAGATCTACGCCGACGAGCGCCGCGACAGCGTCCGCGCCGTGCTCCACACACTCCGCCAGCAGGCCGAGAAGACGCCGGGCCGCCCGAACCGCGCCCTCGCCGACTACGTGGCCCCGAAGGACAGCGGCGTGCCGGACTACGTGGGCGCCTTCGCCGTCACCGTCGGCCACGGCGTCGACGCGCTCACCGCCCGCTTCGAAGCCGACCACGACGACTACCACGCCATCATGACGAAGGCCCTCGCCGACCGGCTGGCCGAGGCCTTCGCCGAGCACCTGCACGAGCGCGTGCGGAAGGTGTACTGGGGGTATGCCCCCGACGAGGACCTCACGAACGAGGACCTCATCGCCGAGCGCTACCGGGGCATCCGGCCCGCGCCCGGCTATCCGGCCCAGCCGGACCACACCGAGAAGCGCACGCTGTGGACCCTCCTCGACGCCGAAGCCCACACCGGCATCGCCCTCACCGAACACCTCGCCATGACCCCGGCTTCGTCGGTGTGCGGGCTCTACCTCGCCCACCCCGAAGCGGCGTACTTCAACGTGGGCCTCCTCGGACGCGACCAGGTGGAAGACTATGCCCGGCGCAAGGGGATGACGGTCGAGGAGGTGGAACGCTGGCTCGCCTCCCGCCTGAACTATACGCCCGAGCACGAGCGGGAAACGGCCGGATAACCCCGGCATAGCGCAACGGTCCGCACGAAGCCCGGAGGTTTACGCGGGGATCTCCTGCTCATGCCAGAAACCAGCGGCTGCGGCGTCTCGGGCGTATTCCCCGAAATCCCGCGGTGCGCGGCCCAGGGCGCGCCGGACGCCATCGGTCAGCCGGCTGTTTCGACCATCCAGGACCTCACGGAACAGATAGCCCAAAAGGCCTATCAACTCGGCGGGCGCCCCCTGCTCTTTGAGCGCCGACTGAAACGCCTCGTGGGCAATCGGTACATAGGCGACGTCCCGACCCGTCGCCTTTGCGATCTCTCCAACGGCTTCGGCGAAGGTCAACAGGCGCGGACCCGTCAGCTCATAGCATTGTCCGGCATGGCCCGGTTCGGTCAGCGCCGCGGCGGCGATCTCGGCAATGTCCTCGACGTCGACGAAGGGTTCACGTACGTCGCCGGCCGGCAACGCGACGACGCCTCCGAGCACCAGCTCCCGCATGAAGCCCTCGCTGAAGTTCTGGCTGAACCACGTTGCCCGGAGCACGGTCCAGGCCACCCCGGCTTGCTGCACGATACGCTCACAGCGTTGCGCCTCCTCCTCGCCCCGTCCGGACAAGAGGACCAGCCGTCGGACGCCGCTTTGTACGGCCAGGTCCACAAACGCCCGAATCGTATCTGCGGCTCCGGAAACGGCCAGATCCGGGTAGTAGACGATGTAGACCGATGCGACATTGCGCAGTACGGGCGCCCACGTCGAGGAGTCGTTCCAGTCGAAAGGGACGTCGGCGGATCGAGACCCTATCCGTACGGGCACGCCCTGCGCTTCGAGTCGACGGATCACACGGCGGCCCGTTTTGCCGGTGCCGCCGGTTACCAGAATCAGTTTCGACGGATCATTGTTCGTGTTCGTCATCTTGCCCTCACGGTGCATGTGGTGAATGGGTTGCCGTGCTTGTTTGCACGCCATCCAGCATACGGGGCCGACCGAGGAGGTTCTCTGTCCACAAGTCCGCATCTATTGATCAATCGTCCAGAATCCTTGGTATCGAGGCGAGGGGTGGTATATTGCGTTCATGAATACCTCTTCCAACAGCGCCTCAGCCACACATGACCCATGGCCTCTCGCCGTGGACCCTCTCGGAGAAGCGCTCCATTTCCTGCGCATGAGCGGGGTGTTCTACACGCGTTCCGAGTTCACGGAGCCGTGGGGGCTTGCCTTGCCCGCGATGCCGGAATGCCTGATGTTCCACGTGGTAACTTCAGGGCGATGCTGGCTTGAAGACGAAAAGGCAGGCCCTCAGCTTCTGGAGCCGGACGTTTTTGCGCTCGTGCCTCATGGCGAGGGCCATCGGTTGTCCAGCGCGCCCGGCGTTGCCGCCGCAAAACTGTTTGATCTCCCCCGCGAGCAGGTCAGCGAGCGCTACGAGATCCTCAGGCACGGCGGGGGCGGAGAGGCCACGCAAATGGTCTGCGGCGGCGTTCGCTTCGACCATCCGGCCGCGCAACAGCTCGTGAGGCTCCTGCCGGGGAGAATCATCATCAAAGCCTGGCGTTCCCCCCACATGAACTGGCTCCGCAGTACGCTGCGTCTGATGTCGGACGAAGCCCGTCAACGCAGGCCCGGAGGAGAAGAGCTCGTCACCCGCCTGGCCGACATCCTCATCATTCAGGCCATTCGGTCGTGGATGGCCGAGGATCCGGCGGCCCGCACCGGATGGCTGGGCGCCCTGCAGGACCGGCAGATCGGCCGCGCCCTCCTGTTGATCCACCGCGACCCCGCCCGTGCGTGGACCGTCGCTTCCCTGGCTGCGGAGGCGGCCATGTCGCGCTCGGCGTTCGCGGCACGCTTCACCGAACTCGTCGGCGAAGGACCGATGCGCTACGTCACGAAGTGGAGAATGCACCTCGCGTTGACGTGGCTCAAGGAAGAGAACGGGCCGCTCAGTGACCTGGCCTACCGGCTCGGCTATCAGTCCGAGGCCGCCTTCAACCGCGCCTTTAAACGCGTCATCGGCGTCTCTCCCGGCGTCGCCCGGCGGAACGGCGGCGTAAGCGCTTAGTCTTCCCGTTCACAACCGGAGCTTGAAGCCTTCGTGGGTCGCCTCAAAACCGACCTGCTCGTAGAAACGCAAGGCATCCACACGCTGTTTATCCGACGTCAACTGCACCAAGGCGCATCCTCTTTCCCCGGCGCGCGCTATCGCCCAGACGAGCATCCGTTTCCCCAGCCCCTGCCCGCGATAGTCCGAACGGATCCGCACGCCTTCGATTTGACAGCGCCACGAGCCGATGTGCGTCAGGTACGGAATGAAGGTCAGTTGGAACATACCGACCGGCTGCCCGGAATGCTCGACCACGATCAACTCATGGTTCGGATCACGCCTGATCTGCTCGAAAGCCCGAATATACCCGGGGTTCAACGGCCGGCTCGTATCCTCCCGCTCGGCGCCCAGGGCGTCATCGGACAGCATCGCCACCAACGGATCGAGGTCCTCTTCCCCGGCTTCGCGATAGGTCAGAACCATGAATGCCTCTCGAAAGGTTTGGAAGACGCATTTCGTGCAACGACGTCAGAACCGAACGGCCACGCGCACCGGAACCCACTGGACCCAGTAGTCGCCGCTCCCACCACCGCCGGCGATGCGGACGAGGCGCACTTCCGTGCCGATGCCCACACGCCTCCAGAAACGACTAATCCCCAAGCGCGCGCTCGGATACGCGGTCCCGAAGTCGTTCCCCACCACTACGGCAGCCCCTAGGGGGCTCAGCGCAAGCTGCCAGGCGGCATCGGGCGTCCACCTCAGCCCCAGGTAACCGGTCGCATAGGTGTCGATCCCGGCGCCCGCATCGGTCACATTCACGACGGCATGCTTCCCAACGCTCACGTCGCCACCGACCGACCACGCGCCCCCCGCAGGCACAACAAGCGCGGCGCCGACGGCTACGGCCTCTACATGAACCTCCACGAAGCCCGGCGACACCTGCGAGACACACTCCGGCGCAGCACTTACCACGCTGAGGAGGAAGAGAATAACGGGCAATCGTTTTTGCATACCGGAGTATAAGCACCAACCCGGCCTATTATCCAGCGGATGAATCGGCCGAACGGGCGCGCGGGCATGATGCGCGGTACGCATAGCGAGCGCCTTGCCGACCGCCTCGAACGGGTAGGCCAGATCGGCGGTGAGGCGACGGTGGCGCGAGGCGGAGTCGGTGGCTATATTGAGGTCTCCCCTCGCCCTCTTCCGATGCCCATGCCCTCCGACGCGCTCGACCGGCCCGCGACGCGGCGTGGATGTGCGGGACGGATGAGATCCTTCATCGCTCACAGGAATTCGACGTGGTTGCGCATCTCGTCACGGTCCAGCACCTCTCGGATCAGCATCAAACCACGAATGATCTCGCCAGGTGGCGCTCCTTGCCGAATGTAGACGATACCGGCATGTTCGAAACCTGAGGCATGCAATCGAAGGAAGTCGTCATCCTGCGTAAAAAGCACCCGGTTCTCTCGACGGGCAAACGCCAACTGCTCTTCATCGGACGCCCCCAACCGACCGGCCTCAGGGGTCGTGAGCACGTCTACCCCACGTCGCCTCAGTCCCTGGGCCACCGCCTTTGCACACTGCTCATCGGTGAAATACCTAATCGTCTCGGCCATGCAGCCTGGTCCTCAACTTCGATGGCGTTTCCTTTCGCATGGCCTCGGCAAGCGCCTCCCCTTCCCGAATCGAAGCGTCGATGTCTTCACGGTGATCATAATAATACGCAAGCGCTGCATACACATCCGAGAGTTGAAGATCGTGCTCCGTCGCGATCTCGTCGGCTCCCATACCCAGCCGCTCGTGCCAGATGGCGATGTGTTGCACCGTGATGCGGCGTCCGGCGATGCGAGGCTTCCCGCCTGCCACGCCGGGCGTCACTTCAATATGATCATCAAGGGTCTGAACAGCCATTTTACACGTGGTTAAGAATTTGCTTAAGCGGCGTCATGGTTGCCGAGCGCGGCAGCTCTGAAAAGGATGACCGCCGCGCTCGTTGCCCGAAACGCCCCGGGCCGTTTCCAACTCGAAAAACATCCTCGAGAGCCTGCGAAGGAGATCTAAGCGCCACGCGCATCGGGCGTCCACGCATGGGGCGCAGAGCGTCCCGGTGAGCGCATGGGTGCGTGCTTCCGCGTGGATGACGGCCGCATGCAGGGTCAACGGCTTTGACCACCGCTACAGGGCGGTGACCCCATCCGCAAACGACCCGGGACGTAAAGCGGTTTCGAAGGGTGCGCCCCCGGACCGCCCGCCCGATCCGTTTTGCAACGCGGACTCGGACGCCCGTCCCAACCTTCACCTCCATCAATATACAAAAACAGGGATTTATCGCCCTCGTCCGCCGACATCATGCGGTCACAGACCCTGTATGAGGCGACGGTGGCGCGAGGCGGAGTCGGTGGCTATATTGAGGTCTCTCCTCGCCCTCTCCCGATGCCCATGCCCTCCGACGCGCTCGACCGGCCCGCGACGCGGGAGCGGCTCTTCCGTCTCGCCGAAGCCGGGCGGCTCTCGCCCGAGGCGCTCGAACGCGCCCTCCGCCTCGCCGGACACCTCCCCGACCGCGCGGCGTGGCGGGCGTTCGCGGACCGGATGCTGCTGCTGCTCGGTCTCGCGTTCCTCCTGACGGGCATCGTCTTCTTCTTCGCCTACAACTGGACCTCGATGCACCGCCTCGTCAAGCTCGGCCTCATCGAGGCGGTGCTCGCGGGGGCGGCGGCGACGGCGTGGGTCAAAGGCGTGGACCGCCTCGCCGGGCAGGCCGCCCTGTTCGTCGCCTCCGTGATGGTGGGCGCGTTCCTCGCCGTCTTCGGACAGGTCTATCCCACCCTTGCCGACACCTATCAGCTCTTCCTCACGTGGACGGCGCTCATCACCGTGTGGGTGGTGGCGGGCCGTTCCCCCGCGCTGTGGCTCCTGTGGCTCGCGCTCGTCAACGCGACCCTCGTCGCGTACTGGACGGAGATCCTCGACCCGCACCTGCGGCAGCCGGCGGCGCTCACGCTCCTGCTCTTCGCTCTCGATGCCGGGGCGGCGACCGTGTGGGAGGCGCGGGAGACGGGCAGGCACGGGCGATGGCTGCCCGATTTCGTGGCGACGGCGGCGCTCCTCTGCCTGGTCATCCCCGTCCTCGATCTCATCTCCCGCCATTTCAGCTTTGGCGGCGACCCGTGGCGCATGGCCGCCCCGCTCGTCTACGTCGCCACCGTCGCCTTCGGCCTGTGGTTCTACCGGGTAAAACGCCGCGACCTCTTTCTCCTGGCGATGCTTCTGATCAGCCTCATCGTCGTCGTCACCGCCGCACTCGCCGAGGTGTGGGGCGCCGAGGACTGGATGGCGCTCTTGCTCGGGGTGATCGTGCTGGCGCAGTCGGCGGCGGCGGCGGCGTGGCTGCGCAAGACGGCGCGGGAGGGCGAGCCGCGATGAACCACTCCCCGCCGGCGCTCCGCACCGTTCTGAAACGGCTTCATGAAGAAGGACTCGTCGATGACGATCGCCTCGCGCCCGCATCCGAAGCCGAACCGGAGGGCAATCCGTGGTATCTCCACGTCCTCGTCGGCGGGGCGGGGTGGTTCGCGGCGGTCCTCTTCCTCGTCTTCCTCTTCAGCTTCTCCACCTTCCGTTCGGACGCAGGCATGCTCACGCTCGGCCTCGCGCTCCTCGGCGCGGCCCTCGGCCTTCACCGGCGCGCGCGCGGCCTTTTTCTCCAACAACTCGCCTTCGCGCTCAGCCTCTCCGGGCAGTTCGCCTTCCTCGGCGGCCTCGGGCAGATCCTCGACTGGTCCGCCGCCGTGTGGGCGCTCGTGATCGCGCTCGAAGCCGCGCTCCTCTTGCTCTATCCGGATCCGCTCCACCGCTTCGTCTCGACGCTCGCCTGCGTGGCGGCGGCGGCGGCATTCTTCCACGCACTCGAGGTCCCGGATCTCCTCCACGCGCTCGTCTTCGGGCTGGCGGCGGGGAGCGGTCTCCTGTGGGAGCGCGAGGCTCGGCTCGTCCGGAGCCGGTACGCCGGGGTGGCGCGGCCCGTCGCGTACGGGCTGGCGGCGGGGCTGCTCGGCGTGCTCGTGCTCTCGGTGATGCCCGACGTCGAGGTGTTCGCCGTGGCGTCGTGGTGGCCCTCCACGCTCGGGCTCGTCGCGGCGTTCGGGTGGCTCGTGCACCGCCTCCTCATCACCGACGCCCCGACGACGACGCCTCTCGTGCGGGCGCTCCTCTTCGCCGGCCTCCTCGCCGTCGCCCTCCTGACGTTCGACGCCCCCGGCATCACCGCGGCGCTCTTCGTCCTCACGCTCGGCTTCCATCGCGGCGACCGTCTGCTCATGGGCCTTGCCCTCGCCTTCCTCGCCGTCTTTCTCGGCTTCTTCTATTATCACCTCGACCTGACGCTCCTTGCCAAGTCGCTCATGCTCATCGGCAGCGGCGGCGTTTTGCTGGTGGTGCGCGTCGCGCTCCGGCGGAGGTCGTCCCCATGAAGAAAAGCCCGCGAACCCATGCCGTCGCCGTCGGGGCCCTGCTCGTGCTCGTGACGCTCAACGTGTTCGTTCTTCAAAGGGAGCGCCTGCGAAAAACGGGCACGACGATGTTCGTCGCGCTCGACGTCAAGGATCCCCGCTCGCTCTTTCAGGGCGACTACATGGCGCTCCGGTATGCCGTGCCCGAGACGATTGCCGCCGACACGACGCTCGCCTCCGAGGGCCGCTTCGTCGTCCACCTCGACGCGCGGGGCGTGGCCGAGATCCGGCGCGTCTATCGTCCGGGCGAGCGCCTCGGCGAAGGCGAGCGCCTCCTGCGCTATCACAGGCGCGGCGACGCCATCCTCCTCGGGCCCAGGGCGTTCTTTTTTCAGGAAGGGCGCGGCTCCGAATACGCCGCCGCGCGCTTCGGCGCGTTCCGCGTCGACGACGACGGCGAGGCGCTCCTCATCGGCCTGCGCGACGCCGACCTGAATCCGCTCGGACCACCGGATCGGTAAGGGCTGCGGCGCGCGGATCGGCTCGAACCTCACCCGGCCTCCCGCGTATCAGGCTCCGCCTTCCCGAACGACAACGTCCGACCGCATCATGGCCCGGCAGTTCAACGTCCCCGAGTTCTACCGTAGCCCGATCATCACGCGGGTGAAGGAGGCCCGGCGCGCGACCGATCCCCGCAAGCGCGACCTCTCGCCCTCCGTGCTCGACTTCGGGCCGGTGCGTTTCAAGATCGCCCGTCATTTCGGCTTCTGTTTCGGCGTCGAGAACGCCATCGAGATCGCCTATCGCGCCCTCGAAGAGAACCCCGGGCGGCGGATCTTCCTCCTCTCCGAGATGATCCACAACCCGCACGTGAACGACGACCTCCGGGCGCGCGGCATCCGTTTCCTCCGCACCACGCGCGGCGAGCCCCTCGTCCCGCTCGATACGCTCACGCCCGACGACCTCGTCATCATCCCCGCTTTCGGCGCGTCGCTCGAAGTGGCGGCGGAGCTCGCCCGGCGCGGGCTCGACACACGGGCCTACGACACCACGTGCCCGTTCGTCGAGAAGGTGTGGAAGCGGAGCCGACAGATCGGCGGACAGGCGTACACGGTGATCGTGCACGGCAAGCGGCATCACGAAGAGACGCGCGCCACGTTCTCGCACGCACGGGTCGCCGCGCCGGTGGTCGTCGTGCGCGACCGCGCCGAGGCCGAAGACCTTGCCGCCGTCATCCGGGGCACACGCGACCGCGCCTTCTTCTTCGAACGCTTTGCCGACCGTCACTCCGAAGGCTTCGACCCCGACCGCCACCTCCGGCGCATCGGCGTGGTCAACCAGACCACCATGCTCGCCGCCGAGACACAGGCCATCGCCGACCTCCTGCGCCGCGCCATGAGCGACCGCTTCGGCGCGGACCGCCTCGCCGAGCATTTCGCCGACACGAGCGACACGCTCTGTTATGCCACGAACGAGAACCAGGACGCCACGAAAGCCCTCATCGCCGACGGGGCGGACCTCGCGCTCATCGTGGGGGGGTACAACTCGTCGAACACGAGCCACCTCGTCGAACTGGCCGAAGCCGCGATGCCCGCGTATTTCATCGCCGATGCGGGCGAGATCGAAGGCGTGGACGTGATCCGTCACTTCGACCTTCATGCGAAACGCCGGAGGACGACCGGGGGCTGGCTCCCGGCGAAGCGCCCCGTCGAGATCGCCCTCACCGCCGGTGCTTCGTGCCCCGACGCCCTCCTCGACGCCGTCATCCGCCGCATCCTCGACCTCTTTCCCGGCCATCGCCCGGTCGAGGCGGCCCTCGCGCCCTTCGAGACGGCCGCGGCATGAGTGTGTGGGGATGTGGGATGTGTGGGGGATGGCTTTGACATAATCGAAGGGAGCCCTCGGGCACGAACCCCGTGAGCCCCTTGACGCAAACGAACGGAAGTCTTTATGAGCTGGTACAAGGAATGGTTTGACCGGGACGAGTATGAGCTCGTCTATCACCAGCGGGACGACACCGAGGCCGAAGCCGTCATCGACCTGATCGAGCGTGTGGCGCATCCGGCTCCCGGCGCGACGATCCTCGACGTGGGGTGCGGGCGCGGGCGGCACGCGCGGACCCTGGCCCGGCGAGGCTATCGCGTCACCGGCATCGACCTCTCCGAACGCGCCCTCGAACAGGCCCGCCGCCGCGCCGCCGAGGAAGGCGTCTCCGTCACGTTCCGCCGCGGCGACATGCGCGAACCCGCCTGCGATGCCTGCTTCGACGGCGTGGTCAACCTCTTCACCGCTTTCGGATACTTCACGGACGACGCCGACCACCTCCGCACCATCCGCGCCATGGCCACGGCGCTCCACCCCGGCGGATGGCTCTTCCAGGACTTCCTCAACGCCCCGTTCGTCGAGCGGACGCTCGTCCCCGAGGACACGCGCGTGGAAGACGGCATCCACATCCGGCAACGACGCGTGATCGAGAACGGGCGCATCAACAAACGGATCGAACTGCACAAGAACGGCAAGACGCTCACCTTCTGCGAGTCCGTCCGCCTGCTCACGCTCGACGACTTCCGCCGCTTTTATGCCGCCGCCGGGCTGGAGCTCCTCCACACCTTCGGCGACTATGACGGCCGCCCGCACACCGACGAGACGCCCCGGCTGATCCTCTTCGCCCGGAAACGCACCGGCTGAAAACGCCGTTGGAACTTTCGAAGGCCCTCCCCGACGTCGAACGTCCCGCTCATGCGACGCCTCTCCGTACTTCTGATGCTCGCCTTCACGCTTGCGGCGTGCGGGTTGCTCTCCGCCCGCGACCCCGAGCCGCCCCTCGCCGACGCCGGCACGTTTGCGCAGCCGGACACGCCCGAGCAGGTCATCGCCAACCTGCAGGCCGCCGTCTCCGAACTCAACACGCTCAACTACCGCCGCTCCCTCGCCGACGACCTGACCTTCGCGCCGACGGCCACGGCGCTCAACCGCGAGCCGATCTGGACGGGCTGGGGCCGCACCGAGGAAGAGCAGTATTTCGGCACGCTCGCCGCCGACGCCCGGCAGACCACCGGCAACCGGCTCGAACTCAACGACCGCACCTTCTCCATCCTCGCCGACGACCGTTACCTCCTCGACGCCACGTACGTGCTCACCGTCAACCACCGCCGCACCGACGTGCCGAAGACCGTGCAGGGACGGCTCCAGTGGATCATCACGCGCAGCGGAGACGGCCTGTGGCGGCTCCGCGAATGGACCGACCAGGAACTCGGCGCCAACCCCTCGTGGAGCGACCTCAAGGCGGCGTTCCTCCAGTGACGGAGCGGACCGGAGACGAACGAAAAAAAAGTGCCTCCCGGCGCGTGCGTGAAACGCCCGGACCGTCGCGGAGACCTATATTGACGGCGCGCGAGGGCATGCGCCCGCGCCCCCCTTCCCATAGACCCGCTCCCGGCCCATGAACGGCGCTCGCACATGGACGATCGGCTTTGCGCTCCTCCTGCTCGGAGGCGGCCTCGGTGCGTGCAACCCCTTCGCCCCGGCCCTCGAAGAAGGCAACCCCTTCGGCGACCTCCTCGGCGACCCCAAAACCGTCGAGGGCTTCTTCACCAACTTCCGCAACGCCTACGAACTGCGCGACCTCTCCCTCTACGAACCCCTGCTCGACTCCGCCTTCGTCTTCATCTGGCATGACTTCGACGCCCAGGTCGACCGCGAGTGGGGCTTCGCGCAGGACCTCGAATCGACGCGACGACTCTTTCAGAACGCCGGCCTCATCCGCCTCCAGTGGAACCAGATCATCTCTCGCGACGACCTCGACCCCGGCCGGCAGGTGCGCGTCATCCGCTCGTTCAACCTGACCATCACCCTCGAAGCCGGCGACGTCTTCCGGGGCGACGGCAACGTCAACTTCCTCCTCGTCCGTCCCGACACCTCCGCCGTGTGGAAACTCCGCCGCTGGCGCGACGAGAGCGAGTTCTGAGGCGGCGAGAATGAGTTTTGAATTTCACGCGGTTTCCTTTGTTTTTTCCCCTTTCTTCGGTAAGCTCATCCGGCCCCGACCTGTGCGGGCGACACCCTTCTCCCAAGCCAAAACAGCCTCATGGAAAAAGCCCTCGCCTACGCCGAAGCGCATTTTGAAGACTTCGTCGAAGAGCTCAAGGAACTGCTTCGCATCCCCTCGATCAGCACCGATCCCGCCCACGCCGAAGACGTCCGGCGCGCCGCCGAATGGCTCGTCGATCATTTCAAAAAGATCGGCATCACGAACGCCGAGGTCATCCCCACCGAAGGGCATCCCATCGTCTACGCCGAGCGCATCGTCGATCCCGAGCTCCCGACCGTGCTCGTCTACGGCCACTACGACGTGCAGCCGCCCGACCCGCTCGAGCTGTGGGACTCGCCGCCGTTCGAGCCGGTGGTCAAAGACGGCGTTCTCTACGGGCGCGGCACGTGCGACGACAAGGGACAGATGTTCATGCATCTGAAGGCCGCCGAAGCCTACCTCGCCGCCGAAGGGGAGCTTCCGATCAACGTCAAATACGTGATCGAGGGCGAGGAGGAGAACGGTTCGAAGCACCTGCCCGGCTTCATCGAAGCGAATCGGGACCGGCTCCGCGCCGACGTCGTGCTCATCTCGGACACCGACATGTTCGCCGACGGCGTGCCGTCGATCACGTACGGCCTGCGCGGGCTCGCGTACGTGGAAGTGACGCTCACCGGCCCCGACCGCGACCTCCACTCGGGCATGTACGGCGGCGCCATCGAGAACCCGATCAATGCGCTGTGCCGCCTCATCGGCAACCTCCACGACGACGATCACCGCGTCACCATCCCCGGCTTTTACGACAACGTGGCGCCGCTCACCGAGGAAGAACGCGCGACCTTCCGCGAGCTCCCCTTCGACGAGAAAGCCTGGGCCGCCGAGGTGGGCGTGACGGTGACGAAGACCGAGGCCGGCTATACGGTGCTCGAAGCCCTCTCCGCCCGCCCGACGCTCGACGCGAACGGCATCTGGGGCGGCTATACCGGCCAGGGAGCCAAGACGGTGCTCCCCTCGAAGGCCTCCGCGAAGATCTCCATGCGCCTCGTCCCCGACCAGACGCCGGAGGAGATCACCGAAAAGATCCGGGCGTATTTCGAGCTCCACACGCCGCCGACGATGAAGCTCACCTTCACGGATCTGCATGGCGGCCACGGCATCCTGATCGACACGCACAGCCCGGCGATGGAAGCCGCCGCGAAGGCCCTCGAAGGCGTCTATGGTCGCAAGCCGTTCTTCATTCGCAGCGGCGGCTCGATCCCCGTCGTGGCCGACTTCAAAAACATCCTCGGCCTCGACAGCGTGCTGATGGGCTTCGGCCTCGACTCCGACGCCATCCACTCGCCCAACGAGCACTTCGCCCTCCGCCGCTTCCGTGAAGGCATTGCCTCGATCATTCGCTTTCTGGAGATCTACCGCGAGACGGTCCCCACCTCTTCCGAGGCGGCGGCATGAGCGATGCGACGAACCTGAGGGGACAGGCCGTCCTTCTCACCGGGGCCAGTCGCGGGCTCGGCCGGCACACGGCGCTCCGGCTCGCCCGCGCGGGGATGCGCGTGGCCCTGTGTGCCCGCGACCGCTCCGCGCTCGAAGGGGTCGCGCATGAGGTGGAGACCCTCGGCGGCGAGGCCCTCGTGTGCCCGCTCGACCTCCGCGACGCCGCACAGATCGACACCGCCGTGACCCGCACGCTCGACGCCTTCGGCCGCATCGACGTGCTCCTCAACAATGCGGGGCTGGGCTGGTACAAGCCGTTCACGGAATGGACCCGCGAGGAGATCGACACGGTCCTGTCGGTCAACCTCACCGGGCTCATCCACCTGACGCACGCCGTGCTCCCGCACATGCTCGAACGCGGGAGCGGATACCTCGTCAACGTCGCCTCCGACATCGGGCGGCGCGTGATCCCGAACATGGCGGCGTATGTGGCCGCCAAGCACGGCGTGGTGGGCTTCTCGGGCGCGCTCCTCCGCGAGGTCAAGGACCACGGCATCCGCGTGTCCGTGCTCCTTCCGGGCATCATCGACACGTATTTCGGCGGGTCCGAGGAGGGCTCGCGCGACCCGTCGTGGTCCATGCATCCGGCCGACGTGGCGGCGGTCATCGAGACCCTGCTCCGCCAGCCGCCCGGACTCGTCCTCGACGAGGTGGTCCTCCATCCGCTCGGGCAGGAGTTCTGACGGCGAACCGGCGTCCGGTTAAAAACGTAGGAAGCCGTTGACAAAGCGCCGCATACGGCCTAAAATCCGAAAGCTTCCCCTGCCCGGGTGGCGGAATCGGTAGACGCGCCGGACTCAAAATCCGGTTCCCGTTGAGGGAGTGTGGGTTCGAGTCCCACCCCGGGTACAGCATCCTTCGCACAAAAGCGCCGGCTCCCAACGAGTCGGCGCTTTTGTCTTTGGAGCCGTACGGGTATGGCGCTGCCCACCAGGGCATTTCCCGGGGTCGACACCCCCACGCGCCGAGGCTGAAATTCATGGGGGTTGTTTCCCGACCTCGACGCTTCCCGGTTCCCCGGAGGGTTTGGGGCCGTTGTTTTTCACAGGCAGGCAAACTATCCTGCGATCCCCCGGTGCATCTCTGCGGGAATGCGCCGCGTACGGGAGCTCCGACCGGCCGCCACACGGGGTTTGATCTGGGCCTTGCGCCGACGAACGGGATCCCGTCGCCCCTGTCCGAAGAAAACGCAATCGTTCCGGCATCTACAAAAAAAGAGAAATGAAATGGACAAATCAGCAATAAAAAAAGCCTACAAGGAGACCAGGCAGCCAATGGGGGTATACAAGATCACCAGCTCACCAAACGGCAAAATCTTCATAGGCATCGCCACCGATTTACCGGCCAGATTCAACCGACACAAAGCCGAACTTAAATTCGGAAGCCATCGAAACAGGGAATTACAGAAAACATGGAATTCACTGGGGGAGTCGGCTTTAGCATTGGAAATACTCGACGTCCTGGATCACGAAGAAAGCACCCGGGCAAACCCTGACGAGGAACTGCAGGTTCTCGCAGAAATGTGGGTTCAAAAGCTGAAAGATGGAGGACATTCCGTTGAGCGTCTGTAAACACAGGCGAGAACCTGCAAGAGCCCCGAATCAGATTGGACGGAGCTGTTCGAGAAAGAAAAAAGCCAATGAAAGAGCATAGTTTGGAAGTCTCACCGGAGGCAGCAGCGGCGTTCTTTGCCCGAAATATATCAGGGGAAGTCATCATGCTTAATCTGCTGCGTTTTCGTGAGGTGGCCGATTATTCTTCAAACCCCGAATTAAGGCCGGATGAGCCTGTTTCCGGGGCAGAAGCTTATCAAAAATACATAGACCATACCTTGCCCTTCCTCCGGGAAAGCGGCGGCGAGGTTGTGTTCATAGGCCAGGGCGGCACCTATCTTATCGGGCCGCAGGAAGAGCGATGGGATCTCGTCATGCTTGTGCGCCAGAAATCGCTATCCGACTTCCTGGCATTTGCATCGAACCAGGAGTATCTGGCAGGTCTGGGACATAGAACGGCCGCACTCGTAG
The DNA here is from genome assembly GCF_056451265.1 of Rhodocaloribacter sp. Lineage (NCBI taxonomy): Bacteria > Pseudomonadati > Rhodothermota > Rhodothermia > Rhodothermales > Rhodothermaceae > Rhodocaloribacter > Rhodocaloribacter sp. The sequence continues at coordinate 20,866 of NZ_JBWOPL010000044.1, forward strand.
ATGCGCGGCTGTTGCCACTTGTCGAATCGAGTACGACAACGTAACGCGCCCCGTTTGCCGCCGGTGATGGGCGTCGTTCTCGTGCCGGTGTTTCCGTTGGCCCACGAAGTCCCCAGCGTTCATGCCCCCACCGGAAGCGCATCGTTAAAATGATCGCCGGACTGGCCGTCGTGGTGGGGATGGTGTACGGGAACGAGGCGCGCAAGGAGGTGGTGTACCTGTGCGGCAACTTCGGGGTGGGCATCGCGGAGGAGCGCGTCATTTCGGTCATGCATTCGCCTTGCTCTCCGTGCGCGAAACCCTCCGGTAAGGGGCACGTTGTCAAAGAACTGCTCTCATTCAAACCGGCAGCATCATGAGATACAAGGTCGCGCTTCGAAAAACGGAGGAAGGCTACAGCGTTTCCTGTCCCGGGTTGCCCGGCTGCTGGTCGCAGGGGGCCACCGAGGAAGAAGCCCTGGCGAACATCGCGGACGCTATCCGGGAATATCTCGCCGTTGCGGAGGAACTGGCCCGGGAAGAGGACGGCGAGATCCGGGAAGTAGACGTGGCGGCGTAGCGATGCCGAAGCTTCCGGGGGTAAACCATCGCGACGCCGTACGGGCCTTGAGGAAAGCCGGGTTCGAGGTTACCCGGGAAGGCAAACACATCATTATGTCCGATGGCCGGCGCATTTTGACCATTCCGCGGGCCAACCCCATCAACGCATATACGATGGGTGGCATCGTCAAGGATGCCGGCCTGACGGTGGAGGAATTCCGGAAGCTACTTTGAGGCAAAGGGGGCCGGCTGTGTGAGGCGTTTCGGTCATGCATTTGCCTCCGCACCTGAAACGCCCTGATGGCGCACGTCGCAAAGGTCGTCTTCCACCCGCGCTTCGAGCGGGACCGGAAGAAGCGCATACCCCGTCCCACGAAGTCCCCAGCGTTCATGCCCCCACCGGAAGCGCATCGTTAAAATGATCGCCGGACTGGCCGTCGTGGTGGGGGTGGTGTACGGGAACGAGGCGCGCAAGGAGGTGGTGCACCTGTGCGGCAACTTCGGGGCGGCCCGCGTGGAATAGCAGCGGGTCAGGGCCAGAAGCGCCGGACGAGGTAGAGCAGGGCGCTGAGAAGGGCCGAGACGAGGAGCATCGAGGTGATCGGGATGTAGACCCGCACCGTGGGGCGCTCGATGCGGATGTCCCCGGGGAGGCGGCCGAACCACGAGAAGGCCCCCGCCCACACGAGCAGCCCCACCAGGGCAATGCCCAGGCCGATCAGGATCAGGAGAAGGCCGGTCGAGCGGTTCATGGCGTTCACCGATGGCGTTCGCGGAGCGTGGCGAGCACGTCGTCGAGCGGGATGCCCTTTGCCTCGAAGAGCACGAGCAGGTGGAAGAGCAGGTCGGCGGCTTCTCCCCGGAACAGGGCGTCGTCGTCGTCTTTGGCCTCGATGACCAGTTCGACGGCTTCCTCCCCTACCTTCTGCGCGATCTTGTTGATCCCCCGCGCGAAGAGCGCGCTCGTGTACGACCCCTCGGCCGGATGCGCGTGCCGGTCGCGGATGACGCCTTCGAGGTGGCGGAGGAAGGCCGGCCCGTCCGGCACGTTGGCCTCGTCGAAGCACGTGTCGGCGCCGGTGTGGCAGACCGGCCCGGCGGGCACGGCGCGCACGAGCAGCGTGTCCCGGTCGCAGTCGGCCCGGATGTCCGCGACGGTGAGGAAGTGGCCCGACGTCTCGCCCTTGGTCCAGAGCGTCTGCCGGGAGCGGCTGAAGAAGGTGACGCGACCCGTTTCGAGCGTGCGCTCGAGCGCCGCGCGGTTCATGTAGCCGAGCATCAGCACCCGGCCCGTGCGGGCATCCTGGACGACGGCGGGCAACAGGCCGCCGCCCTTGGCAAAATCGAGCGTGTCGGGGTCGAGGCGATCCATAAGGAGGAAAAGGTTAATAGCACGACCGCTCACAGTCGCACGGGGACGTTCTGGTCGCGCAGGTAGGCTTTCAGGTCGGGGATGGGGATCTCGCCGAAGTGGAAGATACTCGCGGCGAGGGCGGCGTCGGCCTTGCCTTCGTGAAAAACGTCGGTGAAATGGCGCTTCGCGCCCGCGCCTCCGGAAGCGATGACGGGGATGGCGACGGCCTCGGAGATGCGCCGCGTCAGGTCCAGCGCATAGCCGCTCTTCGTGCCGTCGTGGTCCATCGAGGTGAGGAGGATCTCGCCGGCGCCGCGCCGCTCGGCCTCGACGGCCCAGGCCACGGCCTCGCGGTCGGTGGGGCGGCTGCCGCCGTGGGTGAAGACGCGCCACGTGTCTCCGACCCGCTTGGCGTCGAGGGCCAGCACCAGGCACTGACTGCCGAAGGCGTCGGCGATGCGGTCGATGAGGGCGGGGTCGCGCAGGGCCGCCGAGTTGACGGACACCTTGTCGGCGCCGGCCTCCAGCAACGCCCGCACGTCGTCCACCGACCCGATGCCGCCGCCGACGGTGAACGGGATGTTGATCTCGCGGGCGATGCGGCGCACGAGCGTCAGCAGCGTGGCGCGCCTCTCGACCGTGGCCGTGATGTCGAGAAAGACGAGTTCGTCCGCCCCCTGATCGACGTAGGCCTTCGCCAGCTCGACGGCGTCGCCCGCGTCGACCAGGTTCACGAAGTTGACGCCCTTGACGGTGCGCCCGTCCTTGACGTCGAGGCAGGGGATGATGCGTTTGGTGAGCATGGAGCGGGGTTGCGGGTTGAAGGTTGGCTATCTGTCACGTGGCGCTCGGAGCGCACAAGTCCCCCCTCCCCCCTTCGGGGTACTTCCCCCTGAGCGGGGGAAGGGTTCGTGCGGCTCCCGGCGGCTTCCGGAAGTCTCTGCCCTCGCAAAGCGGCGGTGTCGCGAAGCGACGGAGGGGTCGTGCCTGCCCGGGGCGATCCGTTCCATGCACAAGTGATCGGGATTGAAGGTCGGGGACTTACAGGTTCAGAAAGTTGCGCAGGATGGTCTCTCCGACGGAGCCGCTCTTTTCCGGGTGAAACTGCACGGCGTGGAAATTGTCCCGGTGAAGGGCGGCGCTGAAGGGAAGGATATAGTCCGTCACGGCGGTGGTGTACGGCCCGCGCTCGGCAAAATAGCTGTGGAGGAAATAAACGTACGGCTCCGGCGGCAGGCCCTCGAAGAGCGGTCCCGAGGCGTTGGTGATCGTGTTCCATCCCACGTGCGGCACTTTCTCGTTCGGGGGAAACTTGCGCACGCGCGCGTCGAAGAGGCCGAGGCAGGGGGTGTCGTTCTCCTCGGAGTGGCGGCACATGAGGTGCAGCCCGATGCAGATGCCGAGCACGGGCTGCGTCAGGCTGCGGATCACGTCGTCGAGGCCGCGTTCGTGGAGGTAGCGCATGGCCGAGCGCGCCTCGCCCTGACCGGGGAAGATCACGCGGTCGGCGGCGCGGAGCACGGCGGGGTCGTCGGTGAGCACCGGCTCCATGCCGAGGCGCTTCACGGCGTTGAGGACGGACAGGATGTTGCCCGCGTTGTATCGGACGACGGCGACGGTCATGGCGGTCGATGCGCGTTTCGTGGTGAGGGTGTCAGAGCGTCCCCTTGGTGCTCGGCAGCACATCCATCCGGGCGGGATCGCGGCGGACGGCCTGCCGGAGGGCGCGGGCGAAGGCCTTGAAGACAGCCTCGATCTTGTGATGGTCGTTCTCCCCCTCGGCCCGGATGTTCAGGTTGCACTTCGCCGCGTCCGAGAAGGATTTGAAGAAGTGGGCGAACATCTCGGCGGGCACGTCGCCGACGCGCGCGCGCGTGAAGGGCACGTCCCACACGAGCCAGCTTCGGCCCGAGAGGTCGAGCGCCACCTGCGCCAGGGCGTCGTCCATGGGCAGGAGGAAGCCGTAGCGTTCGATGCCGCGCTTGTCGCCGAGGGCGTCGAGGAGGGCCGCGCCGAGGGCGAGGGCGGTGTCCTCGATGGTGTGGTGCTCGTCCACGTGCAGGTCGCCGGCGACGTGGACCGTCAGGTCGAAGCCGCCGTGGCGGGCGATCTGTTCGAGCATGTGGTCGAAGAAGCCGAGGCCGGTGTGGACGTCGGCGCGGCCCCGCCCGTCGAGCGCGAGCGCGACGTGGACGTCGGTCTCTTTCGTCTGCCGGTGGACGCGGCCGGTGCGCGGCGGCAGGGCGGGCGGCGGAGCGGCCTCGAGCGCCGCGAGCCGGATCGTCACGGCGCGGGCGTGACCTTCGAGCGCCTCGGCGCGGGCCATCGTCGCCACCGCCGGACCGATCGTCCGAAGCCCCTCGTCCGTGAGCGACTGAAACGTGATCTTCTTCACGAAGGCATCCACCGAGACGCCCGCGTACGCCCGCGCATAGCCGTTCGTCGGGAGCGTGTGGTTCGTGCCCGAGGCATAGTCGCCGACGGACTCGGGCGTCAGGTGGCCGAGGAACACGGAACCGGCATTGATCACCCGCTCGGCCAGCGCCTCCGGGTTCTCGACGGCGAGGATCAGATGCTCGGCGGCGTAGGCATTTGCGAAATCCATCACCTCGTCCATCGTCTCGAAAACGATGGCCTTACTATGGGCAAGAGATTGTTTTGCAATGGATTTGCGAGGGAGGTCTTCGAGCTGTCGACGCACCGCTTCGAGCACGTTGTCCACATTGTTCAAACATGTGGATAACAGGACGACCTGGCTGTCCGGCCCGTGTTCGGCCTGCGAGAGCAGATCCGCCGCGACGAACGCCGGACGGGCCGTCTCGTCGATGACGACGGCGACTTCGGTGGGGCCGGCGGGCATGTCGATGGCGACGCCCTCGCGCTGGACGAGCTGTTTGGCGACGGTGACGTACTGGTTGCCCGGGCCGAAGATTTTGTCGACGCGGGGGACGCTCCCGGCGCCGTAGGCCATGGCGGCGATGGCCTGCGCGCCGCCGATGCGGAAGACGCGGTCGAGGCCGAGGAGGTGAGCCGTGAAGGCGATGGCCGGAGGCACGGCGCCGTCCGGGCCGGGCGGGGTGCACAGAACGATCTCGCGGCAGCCGGCCAGCCGGGCGGGGACGCCGAGCATGAGCACGGTCGAGAACAGCGGGGCGCCGCCGCCGGGCACGTACAGCCCCACACGTTCGATGGCGACGGGCTTGCGCCGGCACACGACCCCCGGCGCAGTCTCGATGCGCGCGGGACGCTCGACCTGCGCGGCGTGGAACGTCTCGATGTTGCGTTTGGCCAGGCGGATGGCGGCGGCCAGGTCGTCCGGCACGCGGGCAGCCGCCAGCGCCTCGGGCGGCGCCGCCGG
>NZ_JBWOPL010000045.1:0-108572 GCF_056451265.1 Rhodocaloribacter sp.
ACTTCGAATTGCGGATGCGGGTCGGGGGCCGTAATGAGCCCCGACGGGCATCGGAGACAAAAACATCTGCCGAACAATGAGAGTGCCGGAGGGCCGTGTGCCGGGACCGGTCCGTGTGAGGCAGGGAGAGTGGCAAGGAGTGGGGCGGAGCTTTGCCCGTGGGGGCTTCCGCGTCGAGGGGCCGCCTCGCCCGGCGTCACAACAGCGAGACGAAGGCGTCGTCTTCCACCTCGACGGAGCCGTCGGGAGCGAGGGCGGTGAGGCGCGCGTCGGTGAGGCGGCCGTCGAAGGTCGGGTCGAAGGGGCGGCGGACCCGGACGTAGTTGTCCGTGAAGCCGTGCATCGATCCGTCTTTCTCGTCGCCTTCCCAGAGGACGGGGCGCACCGTGCCGAGGTGCTCCCGATAGAAGGCGAGGCGTTTTTTCTCCGAGAGGATGCGGAGCATCTTGTTGCGCCGGGCGCGTTCGGGCTTCGGCGCCGGGGCTCCGCCGAGGGCGTCGAGGCGGTCGACCGCCACGGTGTTCGGACGTTCGGAGTACGTGAAGACGTGCAGGTAGGAAACCGGCAGGTCATTGAGGAAGCGATACGTGTTCTCGAAGCGCTCCTCCGTCTCTGCCGGGAAGCCGACGATCACGTCCACCCCGATGCAGGCGTGCGGCATCCGCTCCTTGATGCGCATCACCCGGTCGGCATACCGCTCGCGGCGATAGCGCCGGCGCATCTTCCCGAGCACGTAATCGTCGCCGCTTTGAAGGGGGATGTGGAAGTGGGGTTGGAACGTGTCCGAAGCCGCCACGAAGTCGATGATCTCGTCGGTGAGCAGGTTGGGTTCGATGGACGAGATGCGGCAGCGTTCGATGCCTTCGATGCGGTCGAGGCCGCGCAGGAGGTCGAGGAGGGTGACGCCGTGCTCCTGTCCGTACAGCCCGATATTGACGCCGCTGAGGACGATCTCTTTGTACCCGCGTTCGGCGATCTCGCGGGCCTGCGCGAGCGTCGGTTCGAGCGGATGGGAGCGGCTGCGTCCGCGCGCGAGCGGGATCGTGCAGAAGGCGCACGTATAGTCGCACCCGTCCTGCACCTTGAGGAAGGCCCGCGTGCGCTCGCCGGAGGAATACGCCGGTCCGAAGGCCGCCTGCTCGTCGATGCACGAGACGGCCACCTGCGTCGCGTCGCCCCGCGAGAAGTCGCCGAGGAGGTCGAAGAGGCGGAACTTCTCCTGCGCGCCGAGCACCGCGTCGACGCCGGGGATGGCGGCGATGGCCTCGGGGCGGAGCTGGGCATAGCAGCCCGTCACCACGATGAACGCCTCGGGGTTGGCGCGGCGGGCGCGGCGGATGACCTGACGGCACTTCCGCTCGGCTTCTTCGGTGACGGTGCACGTGTTGATGACCGTCACGTCGGCGGGCGTCCCGAACGGCGTCACTTCGAAGTTATGCGCCTCGAAATCGCGGGCCATCGTGCTGGACTCCGCATAGTTGAGCTTGCAGCCGAGGGTATAGAAGGATACGCGGGACACGTTTGCGGTGCGGGATGGGAAGAAGGATCATCGAAACGAACGGCGTCTCCGGTGCGGTTCGCGTGGGGCAAGAACGAAAAGTTTCGACGTACGTTTCACATCGACCGCTTTTTCGCGTATGCTCAACCGTTGACGCGATCCTTCTTCACCCCATCGAAAGAATCACTGTGTTTGCTCGCGAAGGATATCCCCTGATCGCCGGAGCCGGCGCCCTTGCCGTGGCGCTCGTGCTCGTCGGACTGTTGCTGCCGACGCTATGGCGGGGCGTGCTTTTCGTGCTCGCCGCCCTTGTCTTCGGCTTCACCCTCTACTTTTTCCGCGACCCCGCCCGCACGCCGCCGCCCGAAGCCGCCGGGGGGACGCTCCTCCTGGCGCCGGCCGACGGGAAGGTGGTGCAGGTCATCGACGTCGACGAGCCGTTGTATCTCAAAGGCCCCGCCCGGCAGGTGTCGATCTTTCTTTCGCCGCTCAACGTGCACGTCAACCGTGTGCCGGCGGACGGGGTGATCGAGTACGTGCGCTACGTGCCGGGGGATTACCTCGTGGCGTGGCATCCGAAGGCGAGTGAGAAGAACGAGCGCTCGGAGATCGGGCTCCGCCATCCGAGCGGGACGAAGATCCTCTTCAAGCAGATCGCGGGTGCGGTGGCCCGGCGCATCGTCTATCATCTCTCCGTCGGCGACACGGTGAAGGCCGGCGAGCGCTTCGGACTCGTCAAGTTCGGCTCGCGCATGGACGTGCTCGTGCCGCCGGGCACGCCCCTCGACGTGGCCGTGGGCGACCGCGTGACCGCCGGGGAGACCATCCTCGGGCGCATCCCGTCGTCGGACGCCGCCGCCGCCGCCGACTCCACCGAACACGCCGCCGCCCGCTGATGTTGCGCCTCCAGCCTCGCCGCCGAGACCCCGCCCGCAAGCAACGCCTCTTGCGGCAACGCATGCGCGCCTACCGCGAAAAACGCCTCGGCCCGCGCCGCCGCCAGATCCCGCGCGCCGCCGTGCCGTCGTTCTTCACGCTGATGAACCTCCTCAGCGGCTTCATCGCCATCACGCAGGTCTTCGACGGGCGGTTTCAGCAGGCGTGCTGGTTCATCGTCCTGGCCGGATTCTTCGACCTCCTCGACGGCATGATCGCCCGCCTCGCCAACGGCCAGAGCCTCTTCGGGGTAGAACTCGACTCGCTCAGCGACGTGGTCTCGTTCGGCGTCGCGCCGGGGTTTCTGGTCTACGTGTTCGGGCTGAAGGAATTCGGCATCCTCGGCCTGTTCGTGGCCTCGCTTCCGGCGCTCTGCGGGGCCGTGCGCCTGGCGCGGTTCAACGTCAACTTCGGCGGGGTGAAGAAGGAGTACTTCTCCGGACTGCCCATCCCCGTGCAGGCCATCTTCATCGTGGTGCTCATCCTCACCGTCGAAGACGCCTCCTGGTTCAGCCGGTACAGCCCGAACAACCTGTCCATCCTCGTGCCCATCATCATCGTGCTCTCGGGACTGATGATCACGACGATCCGCTTCGACGCACCCCCGAAGCCGACGGCGCGGTATATCCGCATGCACCCGCGCAAGTCCGCCGCCTACGGACTCGGGCTTTTGCTCACGATCTTTTTCCAGCAGTTCGGCCTGCTGATCAGCCTCTCGGTGTATCTCCTGCACGGCATCGGACGCGCCGTCGTCAACCTGATTCGGGCCATCATGAGCACGCCGATAGACGATCCGGTCGGGGGGGGGCAGCAGTGAGCAAGCGTGCGCGAAATCCCCGCGAAGCCGCGTAAAATCTACTTCCGTGGCGTATATTCAGGCGATTGGCGAGCCGAATTCCGTCGCGCCGCCGATCTTTTCGGAAACTCATGGTCTCCTTTCGTCATGTACAAAGCCGACATCCGCATCACGCTCCGACCCTCGATCCTCGACCCGCAGGGCAAGGCCGTCCATCATGCCCTCGAGAACCTGGGTTTCGACGACGTCGATCAGGTCCGGATGGGCAAGTACGTGGAAATGTGGATCGACACGGACGAGGAGGCGGAGGCCGAACGAGTGGCGCGCGAAGCCTGCGAAAAGTTGCTCGCCAATCAGGTCATGGAAGACTTTGACATCACCCTGGAGCCGGTCGCCGCACGGACGGCGTGAAGCGGGAGAGCAGAGGACCAACGACGTGAAGCCCGGACCCATGTTGAAGCACGACGACACCCTTTTCCCGAAGACGACCCTCGTGTGCGCCGAGGACCCGGCTGCCGCCCCGGACGTGGAGGTGATGGTGGCGGAGGAGACCGAGGAACGCCTCGATGCGCCGTGGCGGGTGATCCTGTACAACGACGAGATCCACACCTTCGAAGAGGTCATCTTTCAACTCATCAAGGCCACCGGGTGCACCATGGCGGAGGCGGAGGCGATGGTGTGGAAAGCGCACATGGAGGGCAAGGCCGCCGTGTTCGAGGGGACGTTCGAGGAGTGCTTCCGGGTGCAGGGGGTGCTGGCCGAGATCGGACTCGTCACCGATCTCGAAGGGTGAGGCGGGCGCTCACGTTCGCTCGCGGCGCATCCGGTCGAGGTACGCCGGCACTTCCCCGATGTGTTCGAGCGTGGTGAAAGCGTCGCGGAAGGGCGTCACGTCGTCTACGTGCTCGTGGATCCACGTCGTGTGATAGGGGATGTGCACCGCGTGCCCGCCGGCTTCGATCACCGGCAGGACGTCGGATTTGAGCGAATTGCCGACCATGAGGAAACGGTCCGGATCCACCGCATACTTGTCGAGGAGGCTGCGGTACACGGACGGATTCTTCTCGCTCACGATCTCGACGTGCGCGAAATACCGGGCCAGCCCCGAGCGGGCGAGTTTGCTTTCCTGATCGAAAAGGTCGCCCTTGGTGAGAAGCATCAGCCGGTGGCGTTTGGCGAGGCGGTCGAGGGTAGGCTCGACGTGCGGAAGCAGACGGATCGGCGTCTGAAGCATGCCCTTGCCCGTGTCGATGATGCGCTGAATCTCCGCGCCGGTGATCCGCCCGTCCGACAGCTCGATGGCGGTCTCGATCATCGAGAGCATGAACGCTTTCGCTCCGTAGCCGAAGAGGGCGAGGTTGTGCCGCTCGCGCTCATAGAGACGCTTCGTGAGGACCGCGTCGCCGAGGAACGGGGCGAGCAGGCGTTCGAGTTCTTCTTCCGCGGCGCGGTACAGCGGCTCGTTCACCCAGAGGGTGTCGTCGGCGTCGAAGGCGATGAGGTGGAAAGGCATGGCTCGGCTACGGGTGCTTCGATGGGGAAAGAGAGGGCGCGTCTTTCGGAAGATACACCTCCTGATCGCCCGATGCTCGAGGATCGCCGGGATCGAAGGCTCTGCCGTTCCGCTTTTCGGGGGGGCGCTTCAGGTCTGAACGGGGCCTCTCTTCGCTGATCGGCAGGGGTCGCCGGGGAAACGGGGAGGCCGTCGTCGGAAAACTCTGGGGTGCGGATGTCTCGAGTCTGGCAGGACGCGGCCCACCCCGGCGCTTCTCCCATCACTTCGAGCATTTCCGGTTCGTGGAACGAACGCTCGGCCGAGATCCGTCGCACGTGTTCAGGCGCATCCATGCTCTCGAGGGCGGCGATCTCGGCGAGCGCCGGTCCGAAGACGCCCGGGCGAACATCCCTCATCCGTCCCTCGACCACGGTGCACATGCTTCATCGCGTCCTCCTCCGATGACGGAAGCGTCCCGCCGGGTGCGCCGCGTTTTCGTCTCGTGTCTGCATGTTATCGCAGCGCCATGCCCTCGTCCGGAGCTTCGACGACGAGGGCGCCGGTGGCCGTGCGGCCGAAGACCGAGGGGCGATACATCATCTCGCCGTGGACGGGTGGGTGGACGAACGTGCCCGGCGTGGTGGCGCGGGCGACGTACGTGTACGTGTGCTCGCCGCGTCGGAGGTAGTCGGCGAAGAGGAGCACGCGGTCGTCATGGATCTCGGTGTGATTGAACGAACCCCACCAGCGGTCGCTCCCGGTCTGTTCCTTCGCCACCGCGCTCGTCGTCTCGAAGGCCGTGTTCAGCGCTTCGAGCCCGGCGGGCAGCGCGTCGTCAACGACCACGTAGTTGCGGTCGGCGGGGCTGGTGAGGCGGAGCGTGACGCGGACGAGGTCGCCGGCCTGGAGGGTGACCGTGCCGTCGCCGGTGGTCTGCTCGGGGCCGACGGGCGCGCCGCTCCGGCCGAGTCGTTGGATCGTGCGGGTGAGGCGGAGGCCGGCTTCCGCGGCGGGTTGCGGCGCGGCGCCGTACGTTTCGAGGAGGAGCGAGTAATAGAGCAGCCCGCGTCCCGTCTTCGTCACGTCCACGGCGGCGGCGCCCTCGAGCGGGAGCGCCTCGAGCGGGAGCGCCTCGAGCGGGAGCGTGGCGGCGGCGACGCGGAGGCTCCGCCCGCGAAAGGTCTCCGTGAGCACCGTCCGCCCCGCCACGCGCACCTCGGCTTCGAAGTCCGGCGCGACGTCCTCGAACGAGGCGAAATACGCAGCGAAGGCCTCCACGGCGGCGGCGTTCTCCTGCGTGGAAGCCCAGTGGCCGCCCGTCCTCGCGTCCATCAGGTACCGGATCATCTTCTGCGCCAGTTGCCGCGTGTCGTCCGACGGGTCGGCTTCGACGAGCGCCGTCAGGCCGTGGGCGGTGGCGCGGGTGTTCGAAGCGAAGATCCAACGCCATTCGGGGCGGTCGGGCACGGTGAAGAAGGCCGTCTCCGGCTCGATGCGGAGGCGGCTCCGGAGGCGGTCGAGGAGGCGGGGACGGAGCGGGCCGAGAAGCCGGCTGTTCGCCCGGATGACGATGCGGAGGAGGAGGCTCTGACCCTCGACGCCGGAACGGGGGTCGGCGAGAAGCTCTTCGGCGAGCGTGTACACCTCGTCTTCGAGGATGCGACCGTGCCGCGCGAGTGCGTAGAGCATGAACGCGCGCGCGTCGTTCCACACGGGCGCGGTAAAATAGCCGGGGCGGGCGCTCCGGTTGCGCACCTGACGGGCGAGCGCATCGACCGCTTCGGCGGCGCGCGCCTCCGGGAGGTCGAAGCCGGCGGCCTCCGCTTCGGCGAGCGCCAGCACCACGTAGGCGCTCACGTATGGAGCACTGCGTCGCCCGCCGGGCCACAGGCTGAAGCCGTCGCCCGTCCAGAAATCGTCGAGCTTCGCGAGCCAGCGCTCGATGACGTCCTTCCGGTCGCCATCGAGGGCGTCGAGGTCGAAGGCATCGAGGAGGTCGGTGGCGAGGATGAGGGGGCGGATGCGCGAGGTGCGCTGTTCGAGGCAGCCGTACGGGTAGCGAAAGAGGAAACGGGAGGCCCCGTCGAGGCCGACGAGCGCGGTGCTCGCGAGGCGGGCTTCGAAGCGCCCGAGGCCGGGCAGCCGATCTTTCGGAAGCCGGAGGGCCGTGTGCGCCGCGCCGTCGGTGGCGGCGAACGCAGCCGAGGTGTGTTTCGTCGTGGGAGGGCTGACGGGCAGCGTCCACGTGAGGGCGTCGCGCTCGGGGCCCATCTCCGCCGTGAACGTCAGCTTTGCCGGTCCGACGGCGTCGACGCGCCAGGCGAAGCGCACCTCTTTCGTCGCTCCCTTCGCGAGGGCGACGGTCTGCACCTCGTCTCCGGCGAGGGTGAGTCCTTCGGCGCTCGCGGTGAGGACGACCGTGCCTCCGGCGTCCGTCCGGTTCGTGACGAGCACGCCCGCCTCGAAGACATCGTTCCACCGCGCGAACCGAGGGAGGGCGGGCTGGAGGACGAGCGGCTGTGTGACGACGACGTCGGTTTTCGCCGCGCCGAACCGGTTGTCCGCCGTGAGCGCGGCGGCCATCAGGCGGAACGTGGTCAGGCGTTCGGGGAAGCGGAACGTGACGGTGGCGCGGCCCCGGTCATCGGTGCGGAGGGCGGGCGCCCAGTGGGCTAGCGGGCGGAAGTCCTGCCGGAGCAGGTAACCGGCGCCGCCGCCCCCGCCCCCGGCATCTTCCTCCTTCTGCCCGAAACTGCGCTGGCGCACGAGGTGGGCGCGGGACTCGCTCGTGAGCACCTTGAGCGGGCGCGGTCCGTAGAAGGCCCGGAACGGGTCGGGGAGGGCGTACCCGATGAGGTTGAGCACGCCCGCATCGGCGGCGGCGAACGCGAGTTCACCCGGCACGCCCCGCCCGGAGGCGTCCGTCAAGCGGAGCGTGACCGTCGCCGTTTCGCCCGGGCGGTACGTGGCGCGGTCGGGCTCGATCGCGACGCGGAGATGGCGCACGCCCGGATCGACGGCAATGCCCGCATAGCCGATCTTGAAGCCCGGCGCTCCGGCGTCGGAGGCCGGCGTTGGCTTCGCGGTCCTTCCGTTGAGCAGGATGACGCTCACGAAGACGTTCGGCAGGTGCGCCTCGGTCAGGGGCACTTCGATCTGCGGCGCGCTCCCGACGAGCGTCTCTACCCGGCTCGAGAGGATGCCGTCGCGCTCGACGGTGATCAGCGCCGTGGCCCGCTCGTACGGCGAGGCAACCATGAACCGGGCGGTCTCACCGGGGCGGTACGTCGCCCGCTCGGGGATGAGGTCGATGCGGTCGTCGTCGCTCCGTTCCCACGAGACGTAGCCCTCGCCCGTCGCATAGAAATAGGCCTCGGATCGGACCGTGTTGCCTCGCACGTCGGAGCCGGTGGCGCGGATGAGATAGCTCCCCCCGCGCGTGATCGGGATGCGGAGGCGTTTGGCTTTCCCGGCTTCCGTCGAGAGCCGTTGGCTTCCGACGGGCTCCTCGGTGTATGCGCTTCGCCACCGGAGCCGCCCGTCCACGCCCACCTCGCGCACGCTGTTCCACTGACGTCGGACCACCTCGACGACGAGCTCCTCCGTCGCCACGGGCCGCCCCGCCGGGTCGACCGTCGCCACGTCGAGGCGCATCTCGCGGTTCCGGCTGAGGTCGAGGAAGGTGGTGTGCGGCTTGAGGCCGATATAGAAGAGGCCGGGATGAAGGGGGAGCTCCTGCCGCGCCGAGAGCTCCTGCCGGGCAGGATCGGTGACGGCGGCTTCGAAGACGAGGGTGGCGGGCGCGCCGTACTCGTTGCCGGGGAGCGGGACGCGGAGGCGCATCTCGCCGTCGGCGTCGAGAAGCGAATCTCCCTGCGCGAGGGTCGCGTGCAGGCCGCGCCCGGAGCGGATCACGCCGAAGCGAAAGCTTTCGAAGCCGGGCGGGACGTGTGCGCCCGGGCGACGCTGGAGCGAGAAATGGACCGGCTGCCCGCCCATCGCCGCGCCGAAGAGGTACCGCCCCGAGACGACCCCTTCGAAGAAGTCACCCGCCACGTACGCCGGGGCGAGCGCCCGGGCCTCGACGGCGAAGTCGGCCGTCCGGAAGGCATCGACGCGGAAGCTGCCGCGCGCAATATCGCCCGGTTCATAATACCTGCGTGTGGCCGCCGTGGTGTCGCTCGCATACGCCACGCGCACGGAATAGAGGCCCTGCGCGGCGTCGGAAGGAACGGTCCACGAGAAGTCGAACGTGCCGAGCTCGCTCGGGAGGAAGCGGCGGTCGAGCGCCACCTCGTCGGTCGGGCCCTCGACGAACACGCGCACGCTGTCCGTGACGGGCATCCAGTCGGCGTCGGCGCGGGTGCGGAGGATGGCCTTGAGATGGACCGTCTCGCCCGCTCGATAGAGGCCGCGGTCGGAGAACACGCTTCCGGCGTCGGTGCGGGCCTCCGGCCGCCATTCGTAAGCGACGTCGAAGCGGTAGGGCTCCAGCCCTTCATTGAACAGACTGGCCGTGAAGGCCGTGTCGTCGTCTTTTTGTACGATCACGAACTGGTCGGGGCTGTCGTACGGGTTCGGCTTGATCATGCCGAGTTGGGCCCAGCCGGGCGTCGTCACGCGGCCCCGGGCGTCGGTCTCGCCTGTCCACCGGAGGTTGTTTCGGGCGTCGCGGATCGTCACGCGCGCGCCGGGCACGGGGGCGGCGGTGGCGAGTTCGGTGACGAAGACGAGGTTCTGGTGGGGGCTGAACTTCGCCGTCACGCCGAGACGGGTCACCTGGGCAAGAGCGCGGAAGACGCGGTCGGAGCGCCACGGCTCGCGTCGTTCGGCGCGCACATGGACGGCCACCACCCCCGTGCCGCCGGTGAGGAGGGAGTCGAGGCGAAGCGGGAGGACGGCGGGCGTGTTTTTCTCCACGGGAAACGTGAACCGCCGGCCGGCCGGGACCACCGCCGGGGCGGCGACCCCTTCCGGCAGGGGCTCATAATAGTGCGCGTCGTCATACACGCGGAGGTTGGGCACGATCTCCTCCGGCGCGAGCCGTCTCATCCCGACCCACGCTCCGTCCACGTTTGTCACGTGGACCGGAAGCGCGTGCTCCTCCCCGGCTTCGACGACGACCAGCCCCCCCGGCATGCGGAGCTTCGGTTCGAAAGCCCGCGTGCGGAACGACTGCCGGGCCTCTTCGAGCGTCTGTCCGAACAGGTCCGTCAGGTTCGTGACGGCGACGGTGTACCGCGTCTCCGGGAGCAGCCTCACGGGGATCGTGTGGACCTCGCTCACGGTCTCGTCCCGCGCCTCCACGCCGGGCGGCCATGCCGCCTCGGGCGTGAAGGTGAGCGCCTGCCGGAGATCGCCGAACCGTACGGGGTTCGAGAAGGTGAGCGTGATTCCGCGCGAGGGATCGAACGCATCGGTTCGTTCCTCCCACCAGTTGCTCGGCTGGCTCACGCCCACGAGGGCGAGGGGGCCGTACGTGTCGAAGCGAACGCGGGCATCCCGGTTCATGCCGAGCGGCCCTTCGCGCGCCGGCAGGCCTGCCCGGACCTCGACTTCGAACGATTGGCCCTTCGGAAGCGGGCGTTCGGGGGTGAGGACGAGCGTCCGGCCGTCCTCATCGGCCGACAAGCGGGTCGGGAACTCGGTGCGGGGGAGGGTTCGGAGAAAGAGCCGGACGAAGGGCCGGGCGCGCGTGGTGTCGAGGGGCTGGTTGAAACGCAGGCGGACGACCGCCTCGGGGGCGACGAACCGCGCGCCGTCGGAAGGCTCGGAGGTTTCGAGGCGCGGGCGGGGAGTCTCGAAGGTCCATGAGAACGGCTCGGCGAGCGCTTCGCCGTCGAGGGACGTGAGGCCCGAACGCACGGAGGCGCGGAAGGCGCTCGCGTGCGGGAGCGGCGCGTCGGGGGCGAAGACGAGGGTCTGCGTGCCCGACCACCGAAGCAGGCCCGCCGCCGGCGGATCGAGCGTAAGCGCGCCGGGGGAAACGGGCGTCGCCTCGCCGAGCGGGACCATCGGGCGGCTGAAGGTCACGGACACGACCACGTCCGGAGAGAGCGATGCCATCGGACCGTACGGCGTGGCGCTGATGATCCGGAGCGGGCCTTCGAGCGTGGGGGTGAAGGCCGCGCCGCCCGGCGGCACGTCGAGCGAAATGTTCTCGGCGGCAAAGGTCGACTTTGCGCCGTCTTCGGGTTCGGAACCGCATCCCGCGAACGCAAGCGCGAACGCGAGCGCCGCTGCCGTCAGCCGCGTCCTTCCCCACGAGCCGAGCCGGACCTGCTTCCATCGATCGATCATAACCCTGAACCCTGTGCATCCGCCGGGTGACAGGGGCACGATAACGCACGCCGGAAGTCTGAAGCAAGGGGGCGTCGTTCGGGAACTCGATATTTTATCGTGGAGCGTGCCCGAAACACGTCCGGTCGAGCGTATCGGGCAAAAAAGATGACGTCACGCTACGCCGGAGCTCAGGTCTCCGGGTCCGCCGGTTCGGAGGCGAGCGTCCGGAGGTGGCGGTAGAGGGCTTCGATCTCCGTGTCCGGCAGGTTCTTGAGGCTGGTCCACGGCATGTACTTGTCGTCGAGGACGCGCCCGTCGGGGCGGGTTCCGGTGCGAAGCGTCGTCGCGAATTGTTCGAGCGTCCAGGAGGCGACGTGGTGCAGGTTCGGGCTGTACGGCCCGTTCGGGTCGGGGTGGGGGCCGCCGGAGAGGCCGCTTCCGTGGCAGGCCCCGCAGAGCGTCGAGGCGCGGTAGGCTCCGAACTCGGCGGTCGGCCCGTAGTTCGGAGCGCTCGCCGGGTGGGGAGGCGTCTCGCCCATGAGTCGCGGCATGGTGAGGGGCTCGAGCATCATCGCCATCCGTCCGACGGGGCCGAGCGCTGTCTCGGGCAGTTCGTTGTCCACGGGCGGGAGCGTATTGAGATACGCGATCATCGCGCCGAGTTCGTCGTCGGCGATATGGGTGAAAAGGTCCGAGGGCATGATCATCAGGCCGCGTCCCCCGGCATTGACGCCGTGCCGGATGGCGCGCTCCCAGTCGGCGTCGGTATACCGGCTTCCGATGCCGCCCCGCCCGGGCGTGAGGTTCGGCGCCGTAATGCGGGCAAAAGGCATCCCGTCCACGTAAAGCGTTCCGGCGAGGCCTTCACCGTGACAATGGCTGCAAGCGTGGCTCTTCACGAGCGCGGCGCCCCGCGCCAGGGTCGCCGAATCGGCGGGGACGGCGGGAACGTGGTCGGGGAACGCATACGTTTCGTTGAATTTCGAGCCGCCTGCGATGTAGACGACGGTTCCGAGGATGGCGACGAGAAAGACGAGCCCGAGAAAGATCCGGAGGGTGGTTTTGAGGAGGTTCATGGGAGATCTCGCGATGGGAAAGGGGAGGAATTCAGGAGACAATTTATAAAAACCGGGTCGAAAAGGATACGGCGCGGGAAAGGCAACGTCCGGCGCGGGAAAAGAGCGCGTCATCGGAGAACGGTTGTCGGGGCAAAAGTTGCATCTAAGTATAGAAGTCGTTAAGGTCAGGAGTGATCGGTCTGCTCCGACCCCGCGCGCGCCGATCGAGGCATTTCGTTAACCCAACAACATGAGGAACCCGATGAAACCCACCGCAATGCCGTACGCCCGCCTGTACGTTCTCCCGCTCATCGCCGGTATGCTCTTTCTGGCTGCCTGCGGCGGAGAAAAAGCCGAGACCGGCGCGTCCGAGGAGATGGAGGAACCCCACATGGAAGAGACCGCGATGGCGCGGCCGGACACGACCGGCGCTTCGGTGTGGGCCTACCTTCAGGAGGCTGATTATCAGAACCACTGGCAACTATGGCCGGAGAAGGGCAAGCTGTATCAGGGCCGGGAGCCGCACGGGATGTTGCTCACCACGTACATGAACAGCGCCGCCTATGATGCGCTCATGAGCAAGGCCGGCGAGATGCCCGACGGCGCCATCATCGTCAAGGAGAACTACATGCCGGACAGCACGCTGGCCGCCATCACGGTGATGTACAAGGTGGCCGGGTACAATGCCGATCACAACGACTGGTTCTTCGCGAAGCACCATCCCGACGGCACGTTGTTCGAAGGCCCGATGGGGATGGCGATGGAAGGCCGCCTCGCCGGATGCCAGAATTGCCACGGCGCGAAGAAAGACAACGACTACATCTACACGGGCGCGTTGAAATAAGCGCCTGCTTTACCGCGCCACCACCATGCGCCGCGACACCCGACGCCCGTCGGCTTCGAGCGTGAGCAGGTAGACGCCGCCGGCGAGGCCGCCGAGGTCGAGGCGGGCCCTGTGGGCGCCGGCGCTCAGGAAACCGGCCTCCCGTTCGAAAACACGGCGGCCCAGCAGGTCGGTCACGACCCACCGCGCCGGCGCGGGACGCTCGAGCACGAAGGCGACGTTGACGAACGACGACGCCGGGTTCGGATACAGCCCTTCGAGGCGAATCGGGCCCGGCGTCGTCTCGTTCTCGGCGCTTGTCACCAGCGCGCTCGTGTTCACGGCCTCACTCGGCTCGGAGACGATGCCGAGCCGGCTCACGGCAGCCACGCGGTAGTAGTCCGGAGGTTGAGGCGAGACATCGTAGATTATGTCCGACCAGGTCGTTTTTTCGGCAGGCACGAGGGCGATAAGGTCTTCGGGACGCAGTTCGGGAGGCTCGCCGGAGCGGCTGAGGATGAGGTAGGCGCGGACGGGATCGGAGGCGGAGGCGGTCGACTCCGTCCAGTCGAGGCGGAAGCTTGCGCCGATCTCTTCCACGACGGGCGGGCCGGGTGCGGCGGCTTCGAAACGATGGGTCATCGGGGCGGGCAGAGAAAGATACCGGTACCGGTCGTCGAGCTCGAGCGCGAGGAGGTCGTCGAAGCGGAAGAAGACCTGCCCCAGTGCGCCCGCCGCGCGGCTCGTGTCGATCTGCGCGAGGATCTCCGGGCGCACGTTGTCCTTGAATGCTCCGATGCCGGTGAAGATGGGCCGTCCGCCCGCGTGATCGACCCAGTCATGGGCGAGGTAGGCGAAGTCGGGCGAGTCGAACGAGTTGCCGGGTTCGGGCGTGCGTCCGAGGGTGAAGTAGAGTTGGGGCGCGAGGTAGTCGTGGAGGCCCTCGGCCAGCCATCGGCGGCTCTCCTGAAAGACATCGCTGAAGGCCCAGAGCGCGGGCCATGCGCCGGGGAAATTCTCATAGTTCCCGATGGGGGCGGAGCCGACCTTCACCCACGGTTTCACGTCGAGGATGCGCCCGTACACGTCGCGGACGAACTGTGTCACGTTGTCCCGCCGCCAGTCGTCGATGTCTTCGAAGCCCCGGTCGTCGAACTGGAAGTTGACGCCGTCGTTGGGGAGGCCGCCGGAAGGGTAGCGGATGAAGTCGAAGTGGACGGCGTCGAGGTCGTAGTGCTCGACGATCTCCAGGACGTTGTCGACGAGCCAGGCGCGCGCTTCGGCGGAGGAGGGATCGATCCACGGGTTGCCGTCCACGGTTTGCACCCATTCGGGATGGGCCGTGAGCACGTGCGGCGGGTCGGTCACGCCCGAGAAGAGCCCTTCGGTCGTGCTGTCGCCGACGCGGAAGACGTTGATCCACACGTGGAGCTCCATGCCGCGCTCGTGCGCCGTCTCGATGGCGACGGCGAGGGGGTCATAGCCCGGATCGAGGCCGGGCCCGCGCAGCCGCGCCGACCACGGGAGCCGGTCGCTCGGATACATCGCATCCCCGCGCGCGACGGCCTGAAAGACGAAGGTGTTCATGCCGCGGCTCCAGGCATCGGAGATGCGGGCGCGGAGGTCGGCGCTCTGCCGGTCGGGGGTGTCGAGGACGCTCGCGGGCCAGCCGCCGTCGCCGAGCACCGTGGCGAACCACACGGCGCGGGTCTCGAAGAGCGGAGGGGCGGACTGCGCCGGGCTGAGAGAGGGGAGCAGAAAAAGAGAGCAGAAGAGGAGCGCGCGCAAGGGACAGTCTTCGGAGAAGCAAAGGGTGCGTGTGGACGTCGATCGGCCGACAAGGTACGGTGTCTCCCGGTGAAAAGGGAAGGCCTTGCTTCGTCCCCCTCGCTCCGTAAGAGAATCCCCCACACGACGCCGGCGCATCCGCACCACACGTTTCCCGGGGAAAGACGGGACACCGGAGGGCGCATCCCGAGGTATAATGTCGGAACCGTCGGCGTCTTTCCCGTGCGCGTGGTCAGCCGGGGGCGAGCATCCCGGAGCGAACGTAAGCGCTTCCGGCCACGCGCCCCGCTCCCGGGACGGATCAGACGGGCGAGACATCGTTCCATAACACTATTTATCAGAGAGATACGGTCATGAAAAAGTCTCCATGGATTCGCTGGTTCGAAGAGGTCGGCATCGGTGACGTGCCTCTGGTGGGTGGTAAGAACGCCTCGCTCGGGGAGATGACGCGCGCGCTCGCGCCAAAGGGCATCCGCGTGCCGCAGGGCTTCGCGACGACGGCGGATGCCTACCGACACTTCCTCACGGCGAACGGCCTCGACGACGAGATTCGGGCGCTCCTCGAGCGGCGGAAGCGTGGCGAGGCCACGCTCGAAGAGACCGGAAGCGCCATCCGCGAGTTGATCGTGCACGCCCCGCTGCCCGACGACCTCGCCGGGGCGATCCGGGAAGGCTACCGGGAGCTCGGCAAACGCTATCATCGCCGGCGCGTGGACGTGGCCGTGCGGAGCAGCGCCACCGCCGAGGACCTTGCGCAGGCGAGCTTCGCCGGGCAACAGGAGACGTACCTGAACGTGCGCGGCGAAGACGAACTCCTCCTGGCCTGCCGGAAATGCTATGCTTCGCTCTTCACCGACCGCGCCATCGTCTATCGCGAGGAACAGGGCTTCGATCACATGGAGGTCGCCCTCTCCATCGGCGTGCAGAAGATGGTCCGCTCGGACAAGGCCGGCTCCGGCGTCCTCTTCACGCTCGACACCGAGACCGGCTTCCGCGACGTGGTGCTCATCAATGCCGCATGGGGGCTCGGCGAGAACGTGGTCAAGGGGGCGGTCGACCCGGATCAGTACATGGTCTTCAAACCGCTCCTCGACAAGAACGGATACCGGCCCATCATCCAGAAGAAGACGGGCGAGAAGGCCATCAAGATGATCTACGCGGACAAGGGGCACACGGTCAACGTGCCCACGCCCGAACGGCAACGCATCCGCTTCGTCCTCGATGACGACGAGATCCTCGAACTGGCGCGATGGGCCGTCCTCATCGAGGCGCACTACGGGAAACCGATGGACATCGAGTGGGCGAAGGACGGCGAGACGGGCGATCTCTTCATCGTGCAGGCGCGTCCCGAGACCGTGCAGTCGCAACGAAAACCCGGGGCGTTGAAGGTGTACCGGCTCAAACAGAAAGGGAAACGGCTGCTCACGGGGCTGAGCATCGGCTCGGCCATCGCCTCGGGCAAGGTCGTCAAAGTGCTCTCGGTCGACGAGCTCGACCGCGTCGAACCCGGCTCGATCCTCGTCACCGAGATGACCGACCCGGACTGGGTGCCGGCCATGAAGAAAGTGGCGGGCATCGTCACGGATCACGGCGGCAGGACGTGCCACGCCGCCATCGTCAGCCGCGAACTCGGCATCCCGGCGGTCGTCGGCACGGGCATCGCTACGGAGGCGCTCAAAGACGGCCAGGCGGTGACGCTCTCGTGCGCCGAAGGAGAGGAGGGCTACGTGTACGACGGCCTGCTCGACTATGAGGTCCGGGAGATCGATCCGGAGAAGCTTCCGAAGACCCGGACGAAGATCATGCTCAACCTGGCCGAGCCGGACGCGGCCCTCAAGTGGTGGGTGCTCAAGGCCGACGGCATCGGGCTGGCGCGCATGGAGTTCATCATCACGAACCACATCAAGATCCACCCGATGGCGCTGCTCCGCTTCGACCAAGTCGAGGACGAGGAGGACCGCCGCCGCATCCTCGAACGAACGCGGGGCTATCGGGACAAGAGCGCCTACTTCGTCGACCGCCTCGCTCGGGGCATCGCCAAGATCGCGGCCTCCCAGTATCCGAACCGCGTCATCGTTCGCATGAGCGACTTCAAGACGAACGAGTACGCCAACCTCATCGGCGGGCGGTCCTTCGAGCCGGAAGAGGAGAACCCGATGATCGGATGGCGCGGCGCCTCCCGGTATTACAGCGACGAGTATAAGGACGGCTTCGCGCTCGAATGCCGGGCGCTCCGGAAAGCCCGGGAGGAGATGGGACTGACGAACATCTCCGTCATGATCCCGTTCTGCCGCACCCCGTGGGAGGCGGAGCGCGTCCTCGCCGTGATGGCGGAAAACGGCCTCGAACGGGGCAAGAACGGCCTCGAAGTGTACCTCATGTGCGAGATCCCGTCGAATGTGGTGCTCGCCGAGGAGTTCGCCCGGCACGTGGACGGCTTCTCCATCGGATCGAACGACCTGACCCAGCTCACGCTCGGCATCGACCGCGACTCCGACCGGCTCGCCTACCTCTTCGACGAGCGGAACGAGGCCGTCAAACGCCTCATCGCCGACGTGATCCGGCGCGCGCATGTGGTGGGCCGCCACGTGGGCATCTGCGGGCAGGCTCCGAGCGACTATCCCGACTTTGCCGCCTTCCTCGTCGAGGCCGGCATCGACGCGATGTCGCTCAACCCGGACAGCTTCGTGACCACCAAGACGCGCGTGGCCGAAATGGAACAGTCGCTCGAAAAGGCGTGAGGGTGCGGGCGCTTTCGGGCAAGCGGGACGGGTCAGAGGCGGCGTCCGTCACGCCGCTTCGTCACGCATCGCCGTCACCGCACGCTTGAGGCCGGGAAGATCTCGCGCGATGACGTTCCAGACGGCAGGCACATCGACGCCCATGTAGTTGTGAATGAGCACGTCCCGGAAGCCGGCTATCCGACGCCACGGAACGGAGGGATAGCCGGCCTTCAATGGAGGAGAGAGGCGCTTCACGGCTTCACCGATGACTTCAAAGTTGCGGATGACGGCGTCCTGGAGGATCGGGTCGGCGAGAAAGGCTTCACGGCCACGTGATGCGACGCCTTCGATGCGGTCGATTCGCTCCAGAATGTGGAGGAGGTAGAGCAGGTCACCCTGTTTCATAGCAGCACCGCCTCCGCGAGCACACGGTCGCGGATCCGGGGATGGAGCGCCGGTTCGCTTACCAGATCCACCGTGCGGCCCAGCAGGGCTTCGAGGTCTTGTTTCAGGCCGATCTGGTCGATGAGGCTGCAGTCCGGAGCCATGCTCACCAGCACGTCCAGGTCGCTGTCGGGGCGGGCTTCGCCTCGGGCCACCGAGCCAAAGAAGCGGAGTTGAAGAGCGCCGTGCTTGCGGGCCAGCGCTTCGATGGCTTCCCGGCGGCGGCGTAGTTCGTCGAGGGTCATGGGAAATCAGCGAATCGTTCGTGCGGGCAAGGGGCTGAAGGGATCGACGGGTTCGTGTCGGGGCCCTTTGCAGGATCGTACCCCGGGGTCGGCTCGCGGGATCCCCGTGCGTCGCGCCACGCGCTTCGGGCGCCCGGCGGTGCGCGCGGGCAAGCGGGACCGGGCCGCAGGAGCGATGCGGCGTGAAACTGGACGGAACTTCACAGAGCGCCTGACGGGAGCGATGCGCCGTGTGCGGGGGATTCGTATCTTGCGAAAAATCCTCTGATACCAACGACGGAGCCCTTTCATGTCCAAGTTTCCTTTCAACGTAGATGACGCCTATCTCTTCGAGGAGATGCTCGGAGAAGAGGATCGGCTGGTGATGGAGTCGGCGCGGGAATACGCGCAGACGATGCTCGAACCGCGCGCTCTGGAGGGCAATCAGCACGAGGTCTTCCATGAGGAGATCCCCCGCGAAATGGGCGACCTTGGCCTCCTCGGTCCGACGATTCCGCCCGAGTACGGCGGGGCGGGCGTCAGTCATACGGCGTACGGCCTCGTAGCCCGGGAGCTCGAACGCGTCGACTCGGCATACCGGTCGTTCTGCTCGGTGCAATCCTCGCTCGTGATGCACCCGATCCACAAGTTCGGCACGGAAGAGCAGCGCCGGCGTTTCCTCCCGCGCCTGGCCACGGGTGAGCTCATCGGATGCTTCGGCCTGACCGAGCCCGACCACGGCTCCGACCCCGGCTCGATGACCACGACCGCCCTCAAGGTGGACGGCGGATGGCTCCTCAACGGCGCGAAGATGTGGATCACGAACTCCCCCATCGCCGACGTGGCCGTGGTGTGGGCGAAGGCGAAGGAGCGCCGGGACGAACCCGGCGTCATCCGGGGCTTCCTCGTCGAACGCGGCATGGAAGGCTTCTCGACGCCGAAGACGCACAACAAGATGTCGCTCCGCGCCTCGGTCACGGGCGAGATCGTGCTCGAAGACTGCTTCGTTCCGGATGCGAACCTCTTCCCGGAAGTGCGCGGCCTCAAAGGCCCGTTCGACTGCCTGAACAGCGCCCGGTACGGCATCGCATGGGGCGTCGTGGGCTCGGCCGAGGATTGCTACCGGCGCGCCCGGCGGTACGTCATGGAACGGAAGCAGTTCGGCTACCCGCTCGGGGCCATGCAACTCATCCAGACCAAACTGGCGAACATGCTCACGGACATCACGCAGATGCAGTTGCTGGCGTGGCGGCTCGGCGTGCTCAAGGACGAGGGCCGCGCCGTCCCGGCGATGGTCTCGCTCGCCAAACGGAACAACTGCGGCAAGGCGCTCGACATCGCCCGCGTGGCCCGGGACATGCTCGGCGGCAACGGCATCACGGGCGAGTTCCGGGTCATCCACCACATGGT
The DNA here is from genome assembly GCF_056451265.1 of Rhodocaloribacter sp. Classification (NCBI taxonomy): domain Bacteria; kingdom Pseudomonadati; phylum Rhodothermota; class Rhodothermia; order Rhodothermales; family Rhodothermaceae; genus Rhodocaloribacter; species Rhodocaloribacter sp. The sequence continues at coordinate 19,478 of NZ_JBWOPL010000045.1, forward strand.
CAACCTCGAAAGCGTGAACACGTACGAGGGCACGTACGACATCCACGGCCTCATCCTCGGGCGCGAACTGACCGGCATCCAGGCGTTCGTCCCGCGCGGCAACGACCTGCCCGGGCGCGCGCCGAAGGCGGAGAAAAAGGAACTCTCGGCGACGGAGTGAGCGACGGCCAGGCGAGAAGAACTTTTGCGCCCCGGCTCTGATACGGGGCGCAGGCTGCCTTATTATCAGGCCCTGAAGCTCCTCCCCTTAGGAAGGGGAGGTGGCCCCGAAGGGGTCGGAGGGGTCTTGTCTGCTTGCGATTGAAGCGCCAACCCAGAACCCCCTCCCTCCTTCGGAGGGGGAGAGTCCTGGAGGGGGGGGTATCATCAGAGCAAACACTCACATGACCGTCAGACGAAACACCAACCACGCAGTAAGGTGTTAGTGAAGGGCACAAGCCAGTTATTATATCACGAGAAACTACAGCACAATCAGTCCATGATCCAGTAACAGTATTAGCGCATGCAGTATCTGAAGGATCGCATAAGTGACCTTGTTGATTACCATTATCATCAGTACCTGCTGATGAGTAACGAGCAATAATTTCAGAACCGCCACTTATAGAATTAGGACAGCACACACCATAACCAAAATCAGCGTATGAAACACCGCCTACATGAGCATTAGCAGTGTTAGAAGAAGACATTATAACAGTACCGGCAGAGCATAAGCCAGTAGTAGTTATTGAACATTCATTGTCTGCATTAACTAAAGAAACAATTAATAAACTAATAATAACTAAGTAAAAAAATAAAAAGCTCTTAAAAACAACTGCTCGTCCCATAGTATAACAAAAACAAACAAGAAAACAAGTATATAAAACTAACCTACAGCCCAAAAAACATCATATAATAATATTATTAATTATTAGTGAATAGTATAACAACCAGAATTATTAAATAATCCGTCATGATAAGTTCTTTCAGGCTTTAAAAATGTATTATCACAGGGAACGTACAAACCATTATCATTAAGCTTGAACATTTTATTAAGATAATTAATAGGAACGTACAAGCCAGTAGCAGTCTTACCATACAACTTATTAGAAGGGTTAGGATTGCTTGATATTATGTAACCAGCAGGAAACATACCGTTAATAGCTATTATTGCTTGTCCTGCAGGAGTTAATACAAAACCAGAAGAATCAGGACTTGAAATACCTCTCTGACGAGAAGTTGCTCCTGAATTTAAAGAAGCAAGATAATCATTAAAATAAGATTCACCAAAAGGGATTTTTACTCCGTTAACAACACCAAATGAATTTAACATGTAAGCCTCTAAGCCCGAACGATTAGTATAAGTACCAACATCGGAAAAGGTGCCTATAGTAAGATTCAAATCAGGATTCCTTGCGAAAACATGCACGTTACGAGTGCCGAAATTACCCTGCCATAAAGAATCACGGCGAAAAACAACTTTTAAAGGATCAGTAAGAAAATTATCGTATATAGGCGGTAATAAACGAGATAATTCTAAAAAAGTACTGATTTCACTCTCAGGCCAGGGAGGTAAAGTGCCTCCGGGAAATACATGAACCCCGTAAACAAATAATAAAGTATCATTTACAACACTGTTATCAACTATGGGAGTGGGGCGGATAAGAGCACCATCAAATCGTCGATTATTCAAATAAAAATCCACCACTCCACGAGGACCTCCAAGTGGACGATCTGAACCAATATCATCACCAGAAGCTAACTTATCAGTTGGAACAACAACAACAAAAGCAGAATCAAGACCCTCAACATTAAAGGGTTCTATCTGACCAGAAGTAGCTCCGCCAAGAAAATTGTTATAATGAGGAATAAGAGATTCGTGAACAGCATAAAAATCAGATAATACACCCTGGTCAACAATATCATCAAAAAAGCCGTTAACAGACTGGGTATAACCAGCTATAGCATCAGGAGATAACAGCTCGCGTTCAAGAAAGTCGGGTGTATAATGCGTTCCGCCAGGACCTGTAATGCTTAAAAAAGGATCTTTTATAGAGGATTCTAAAGTATGTTTTCCGCCAGTTACTAAAACAGAATCAATAACCTCGCCTGAATGATTAAGCAATAAAACCTCTAAAGAATCAGTATAAACCTCCATTGGAAGCGGGGAGCCAGGATCTCTGGGCACTAAAGAATTATAACTATCGCCCTTAACAAACGTTAGTTCTATTGTTTTCTCCAGAGGAACGAACAGGGTGTCGGTGGGGGAGAAGTCGAGGTCCTCGTCGAAGGGGGCGTAGCCCTGCGCCGAAGCGGAGACGTGGACCGTGAAGGCGCCGGCGGCTTTGTATTTGGCGGCGGGTGGCTGTGAGGAGCGGCCGGTGTTCGTCTCGGTGATGAGCAGCGAGAGGGGGCCGCCCAGATGGAGGAAGGAGGCGGCGTCGCGGTGTCCGAGTGCGTCGGCGGCGCGGAGGAAGTACAGGCCGGCGGGCAGGTCGTTCAGCCTGGCGGAGCCGGTGACGGGCGCCAGGTAGGCCCTGCGCCTGCCGAGCGCGTCGTAGAGGCTGAGGCGCTCCACGTCGCCGTCGAAGCGGAGCCGCAGGGGGCGGCCGCCGACGGTGGGGTTGGGGAAGAGCGCGCGCAGTCCGAAGGCGGGGGGCGGCAGCGCCTCCTCGCGCCCGGCCACGACGGGAAGCATGAGCGAGATGCAGCCCTGCGCGTCGGCGACGGCCTCGAGGGTGTCCCGGGAGGGATAGCTGAGCGCGAGAGACCCGCCGGCGACGGGGGTTTCGTCGAAGCGCAGACAGGCGGTGAGCGGGAGCGCGCTCTGGGCCGCACCGCGCCGGGGCGTCAGCGCCGCCGTGAGGACGAGGGCCGAGGTGAGAAGTGCCGCCGTGAGGCGGAGCGCGGAGCGATGCGACATGGGATCTGGCGCGGGTTGGCGTGGAGGACGGTCGCCCGTAGCAGCCACGGAGCCGCTTACGGTGTCGGCGGCTGCGATGCCGTACGAATACACGAATAAAAGCGCAAGGATCGACTTTGGCAAGGGACCCCGCCGCGCCGGAGACCGGGCCGCCGGCGCCGGGCGCATCGGTCAAAAGAAGCGACCGGGCAAGGATGATGCCGGGGGCGCGCAGGCCTTTCGCCCGCCGTCGGCCGGCGCACGCGATGTTCGGGAACGTGGGGCGGGGCGATCGTTCGGGGCGCTCGGGAGCGGCGAGACGTCCGGTCCCCGGCCCCGAAGCGTCGGCGGGTCGTTCGGGTCGGGGTTGCGCAAAGGCAACCTCGCGTGCCGCCGATGTTGCCTTTGTGCAACGAGACGCGGGCGGCATGGGTCGGCGGGGCGCGTCGGCGGCGAGCCCACCGGGTCGGGAGGCACGGGCAAACGGGTCGCTCGGGTTCGAGCGACGGCCGGGCGGCTCGCCTCAGACGCCGTGGAACGCGGCGAGGTCGGCGAGCAGGGCGTCCACGTCGGCGGTGCGGCCCGGCGCGGGGCCGAACGGGTCGTCCGTCTCGGCCTCCGGGTCTTCGAGGCGGCGCACGGTGGCGCGCACGCCGTGGGCGAGCGCCTCGACCTCATACCCGCCTTCGAGCGCACACACGAGGCGGTTCTCACAAAAAGCGTCGGCCCACCCGAGGATCTCGTACACGATCTCGGAGAAGCCCTTCACGCTCACGTTCAGGCCGCCGAGCGGATCTTTCCAGTGGGCGTCGTACCCGGCCGAGACGAAGATGCCTTCGGGTCGAAAGCGGGCGGCGAGCGGGGCGAGGATGCGGCGGAAGGCCGTGAGGAAAGCGTCATCGCCCGTGGCGGCGGGGAAGGGGAGGTTCACCGTCGCGCCGCGCCCGCGACCCGCGCCGGTCTCTTCGGCGGCTCCCGTGCCGGGGTAGAACGGATACTGGTGCGTGCTCACGTACAGCACGTTCGGGTCCTCGTAAAAGACCTCCTGCGTGCCGTTGCCGTGGTGCACGTCGAAGTCGACGATGAGGAGGCGTTCGACGCCGAAGCGCTTTTGCGCCCACCGCGCGGCGACGGCGACGTTGGCCAGCAGGCAGAAGCCCATCGCGGCGTCGGGGCGGGCGTGGTGGCCGGGCGGGCGGACGGCGGCGAAACCGTTGGCGACCCCACCCTCGAAGACGGCTTCGGTGACGGCGAGCAGCCCGCCGAGCGCCTCCCGCGCCGCGTCGAGGCTCGCGGGCGTGGCGTACGTGTCGGCGTCGAGCATCCCCCCGCCCTGCCGCACCGTGCGTTCGAGGCGCTTCACGTAGTCGTCCGAGTGGACGAGCCGCACGGTGTCGAGATCAGCGGGCGCGGCGTCGAGGGGTTCGAGGCGCTCCCACACGTCGTCGCCGCGCAACACGTCGAGGATCGCCTCGAGCCGCTCGGGCCGCTCCGGATGTCCGGCGGAGGCGTGATCCTTATGGCCGGGGTTGAAGGTGAAGGCAGTTTTCATGCGTTTGTTCGTTGCATTGCGTCGGTTCGTTCACACGGTACATCCTGGAGCGATGGGGCGACGGGGAAGGTGATCGTTCATCGCGCGGACGTTCAGACACCCGGACCCCCTCACCGCCGGAGTTCGACGGCTTTCGGGTAGCATACGTACGGTTTTTCCTCGAAGCGCGTCAGCGCCGTGACGGCGGCGGTGTCCGTGGTGCGGGAGAGTTCGCGCACCGCGCCGTGCCGGTCGATGACGCGGATGGACCCGGCTTCGGTCTCGTCATAGGCGGCGTGCCGGGAGGCGTCGAAGCCGAGATAGAAGGCGGCGTCGGCCTCGGCGCGGGCGGCCTCCGAGCGACCCGTGGCGACGAGCCAGCCGGCGACCTGCCCGCGCCACCGCTCGACCTGCGCTTCCGTGGGCGGCCTTTCGAGGAACGTGACGCGGAAGAAGTCGCGGTTGATAAAGCGGCGGGCGAGGTCGGCGAGGACGGGGTCGTCGGAAGTCTGCCATTGTTTGATGGAGAAGAGCACGTCGGTGTCGTCGAGGCTCGTGTAGGCGGCGCATACGTCGGGGCGGTCGAGGTCGTCGTCGGCGATCCGGTTCTTGAGGAAGAAAAGGAACGCCGGGGCCGTCGTTTGCTCGAGGTCGCCCGCGTCGGCTTCGAGCCGTCCGCGCACGCGAGCCAGGATGGCGCGGAGGAGGTGGTCGCCCGCGAGCACGGTTTTGTGGAGGTACACCTGCCAGTACATCAGCCGCCGGGCAATGAGGAAGTTTTCGACGGCATACGTGCCTTTGGCCTCGATCACGATCCGCGCCTCGGGCCCGCCTTCCGTCGGGTGGACGCACATCGTCTTGATGATCCGTTCGACGCCCACGCGTCCTTCCACGACGCCGGTATAGAACGAGTCGCGCCGGAGGTAGTCGAGGCGGTCCATGTCGAGCTGGCTCGAGATGAGCTGGTGGAAGAAGGGCCGTTGGTAGGCGTCGTCGAACATGGCGAGGGCCGGCTCGAGCGCGCCGCCGAAGCGTTGGTTGAGGCGGCACAGGAGCACGCGGCTCATCTTCTCGTGGTGAAAGCCGGAGATGAGTTCGTGTTCGAGGGTATGGGAGAAGGGGCCGTGCCCGATGTCGTGGAGGAGGGCGGCGGCGAGCGCGGCGGTGTGCTCCTCCGGCGAGACGGGCGTGCCTTTTTCCTGAAGCACGGTGAGCGCGTCCTGCATGAGCGCCATCGCGCCGAGGGCGTGGCCGAAGCGGGAGTGCTCCGCGCCGGGGAAGACGAGAAAGCCCACGCCAAGCTGCCGGATGCGGCGCAGGCGCTGGACCTCCGGCGTCTGGATGAGGTCGAGGATCAAACGGCGAGGCACGGAGATGAAGCCGTGCACCGGGTCGGAGAAGATTTTCAAGAAAGCGAGAAGGCTCGTTCGAAGGATCAAGCGCCCGGGAGCCGGGTTGAGTTTCTGTTCACGCGCGCCGTAATGTACGCATCTTCGCGCGATTCATGGGTTCAAAATAATCGGTCGGTCGTTTGCCGGAAGAAAGCCTCAGAGCCTCATTGTCCTCCGCGTCCTCGGCGTCGTATGCCCTTCCCTGCGCTGTGGAAGCTCCGGCGTCGTTCGTGCCGAAGGCGAGGTACGCCCTCGAGATGCTTTTGATGCCGCTCGGGATCGCGCCCGAATGGGTGGGGCGGGCGGAGCTGACGGAGACGGGCCTGTACTATGGTCCGGCGGGCGAAGGGCTGCCCTCGTCGGTGGTCCGGATGCCGCTCCGGGAAGAGACCCTCGCGTATTTCGACTCGGGCGAGGCGTATCGCGCGGCGCGCGTCCGGTGGCTGGAATGGAGGGAAGAGCGGTGGCCGGTCCTCTTTGGCGGGGCCCGGACGGGCGAAGAAGATCTCCTGGCGTCGGCGTTCTTCTGGCTCTCCGGATGGCAGGAGGCGACGATCCGCGCGCGCGACCGGCACGGGCGCTTCCCGCATCGCGTCTCGCTTCAGGCGCGTCTCGGCACGACCGCGCGCCCGGCGGTCGACGCCTACCGTGAGGTGCTCGCCGGGCGCCTCGCCGCCGTCGGGGTCCCGGTGCGCCGCCGCACGTGGGGCGGGCGGGCATGGGCGCTCTGCCCGACGCACGACGTGGACTACCTCCGGAAATGGCGGCCCGGCCTCGTACGCCGCGAGGTCGTGCATCACCTCGTCCTCAACCACCGCCGCGAGCCCGCCGCCGAGCGCCTCCGCCGCTTCGGACGCTTCCTCGGCGACGCGCTCCGCCCCGGCGACGTCTACCGCCGCGCCTTCGAACGGATGCAGGCGGAGACCGCGGCGCGCGGCGGCACGGCGACGTTCTTCCTCAAGGCCGGGGCGCATGGCCCGCACGACGTGCCGTACGCGCCGGACGGTCGCTACCTCCGGCGTCGCCTCGACGCGCTCGCCGAGGCGGGCTTCGAGGTGGGCCTCCACCCGAGCTATCACGCCTATCGCCATGCCGGATACCTGCGCGAAGAGCGCGACCGGCTCGCCGCCGTCACGGGCCGCGCGCCCGCGTCCGTGCGGCAGCACTACCTCCGCTTCGAAGCGCCCGCCACGCCGCGCCTCCATCACCGCCTCGGCTTCCGCATCGACTCGACGCTCGGCTTCGCCGAACACGAGGGCTTCCGACACGGCACGTGCCACCCGTTCCGCTACTTCGACCTCCTCGAGAACCGGCCCCTCGACGTGTGGGAGATGCCCCTCGCGATCATGGATGCGACGCTCTTCAACCTCCGAAGGCTCGACGCCGAAAAGGCTCGCGCCGTCACGGGCGACCTCCTCGACACGTGCCGGCGCTTCGGCGGCGCGGCCGTCTGCCTGTGGCACAATACGCTGTGGGACGAGATGGACTGCCCCGGCTGGGGCGACCACTTCCTCGAAACGCTCGACGCCGCCGTCGCGCGGGGCGCCCTCCTCGCTTCGCTCACCGACGCGTTTCATTCGTATCTCGCATGATCGCCATCCGCCCGCCCGAATACTTTCCCGGTCTCGCCTTCTTCGCCCTCATGGACGCGGCGGACCGGTTCGTGCTCGCCGACACGTTTCAGTACAGCCGGCAGTCCTTTCAGAACCGGGCGCGGCTTCGCACGCCGCAGGGCACGCAATGGGTTTCGATCCCGCTCGTGGGTCGTCAGCATGGGCGGCCCGTCCGCGAGGTGGTCATCGAACAGCGGCGGGACTGGCTCGGCAAACACGCCCGTGCCTTTACATATAATTACCGCTCGACCCCGTTTTTTGAATATTACGAGCCGTATTTTGAACCGATCTTCTCCGGGACGTGGACGCGCCTCTCCGACCTGACGTGCGCCACCGTCGAGCTGCTGCACCGGCTCCTCGGGCTGACGACGCCGCTCGTGCGGGCCTCCGCGCTCCCCGGCGCGCCGGACACCCTCCCGGCCATCCTCGCCGCAACCGGGAGCGGGGTGCTTCTCGCACCCGAAGCCGCCGCCGCGCACGACGCCCCCCTGGCGCCCGCGCTCCGGGTGATGCGGTATGAGCCGCCCGTCTATCGACAGAACTTTACCGGTTTCGTGCCGAACCTGTCCGTGGTGGATGCTTTGTTTAATTACGGACCGGAGACGCTTGCCCTCATACGGCAGGGGGTGCAGGGGATCGAGGCGGGGGCAGTGGCGGTGAGCGAAGCGGGCGACGACCGGGAAAAACCAGACGAGACATGAACGAGATATTCGACGTAGGCAACGGCTTTTTGGGACAAGAGATCCTCTGGGGCGTGGCGGCCTGGCGGCCGGCGGCGGCGGCGCTGATCATCTTTCTCGGCTTCTTCAGCCGCCGCATCGTGACGTGGCTCTTCGACGGCTTCTTCAAGCGTCGGGTCGGAAAGACGCGCGTGCAGTGGGACGATGACCTCGTGCGCCTCATCCCCAAACCGCTGGCGCTCGTGCTTCAAATCCTGCTCTGGCAGGTGGCCGCCGCCCTTCTGCTCTTGCCCGAAGAGCCGCTCAACCTCCGTCGCTTCGTCATGGACGGGCTCAGCGTGGCGGTCGCGGTCGCGCTCGTGTGGGTGTTCTTCCGCCTCACCGACGTGTTCGCGCTCGCCCTCAGTCGCGCCGCCAAACGCACGGAAACGCGTCTCGACGATCAGGCCGTGCCGCTCCTTCGGAAGACGGTCAAGGTGTTCGTGGGCGTCGTCGTGGCGGTGATGATCATTCAGAACCTGGGCTATTCGGTGACGAGCCTCATTGCGAGCCTCGGCATCGGGGGGCTGGCGCTGGCGCTCGCGGCCAAAGACACCGTGGCCAATTTCTTCGGCTCCGTCGTCATCTTCACCGACGCCCCCTTTCAGATCGGCGACTGGGTGGAGTTCGACGGCGTCGAGGGGACCGTGGAGGAGGTGGGCTTCCGAACCACGCGCATCCGGAAGTTCGACAAGGGCCTCATCACCGTGCCGAACCAGAAGTTTACTTCGACTTCGATCACGAACTATTCGAACCGGACGATCCGCCGCATCAAGTTGACCGTGGGCGTCTCGTACGAGACCTCGGCCGAGGAGATGGAACGTCTCCTCGAAGCGCTTCGGCTGATGATCGCCGAGCATCCCGGCATCGGGAAGGAGTTCTACCTCGTTCACTTCACCAACTTCGGAGCGTCGAGTCTGGACATCCTGATCTATTGCTTCACCACCACGGCGGAGTGGACGAAGTTTCTCGAGATTCAGGAGGACGTGATGCTCCGGATCATGCGGATCATCGCCGCGCACGGGCTGGAGATCGCCTACCCCACGCGCACGGTCTACCTTCGCGACGAGCACTGGCCCGCCGGACCGGAAGGCGCGAGGCCGCCTGTGGCCTGACGCGGGCCGCATCCACGCACACCAACGGGATCATGGGATGAAAACGGAAGACGTCCTCGTCGTCGGCGCGGGGATCTTCGGCGTCACGGCGGCGCTCGAACTGCGGGCGCGGGGCTTTCGGGTCGCGCTCATGGACCCCGGGCCGCTGCCGCATCCGCTCGCGGCGAGCACCGACGTGAGCAAGGTCGTGCGCATGGAATACGGCGGCGACGAAGCGTACATGGCGCTCATGGAGGAGGCGCGGGAAGGCTGGCTCGCGTGGAACGAGGCGTGGACGGCGGAGGGCCTCGGCCCGCTCTATCACGAGACCGGCGTGGTGATGCTCTGCCGCGATCCGATGACGCCCGGCGGCTTCGAGCACGAGAGCTTCCGGATGCTCCAAAAACGCGGGCACACGCCCGAACGGATCGACAACGAAGCGCTTCGCTCCCGTTTCCCCGCGTGGAGCACCGGGCGGTACGTCGACGGGTTTTTTCACGCGAAAGGCGGGTATGCCGAGAGCGGACGTGTGGTCGCGGCGCTCCTCGCGCGGGCGCGGCGCGAGGGCGTGCGGCTCCTCGAAGGTCGGCGCATGGCGGGTCTCCTCGAAGAAGGCGGGCGGGTGACGGGCGTGCGGGAGGCGTCGGGAAAGGCGCGTCGCGCCGGCGAGGTGGTGGCGGCGGCGGGCGCGTGGACGGGCAAGCTCCTCGGTCTTACCCCGGCGATCCGGGCCACCGGACATCCGGTCTTTCACCTGCGTCCGGCGAACCCGTCCCTCTTCGAGGCGGAGCGCTTCCCCACGTTCACCGCCGACGTGGCTCGGACGGGCTATTACGGCTTCCCGCTCAACCGCGACGGCGTGGTCAAGGTGGCGAACCACGGCATCGGCGTGCGGCTCGATCCCGATGCCCCGCGCGCGGTCACCGGCGCGCATCGGGAAGAGCTCCGGGCATTCCTCGCCGAGACGTTTCCCGCGCTGCTCGACGCCGAGGTCGTCTATACCCGCCTCTGCCTCTATGCCGACACGCAGGACGAGGATTTCTGGATCGCCCGCGACCCCGGGCGCGCGGGGCTGACGGTGGCGGGCGGCGGGAGCGGGCACGGCTTCAAGTTCGCCCCCGTCCTCGGCGCCCTCATCGCCGACGCCGTGGAAGGTGTGCCGAATCCCACGCTCGAAAAATTCCGCTGGCGGCCGGAGCTGCGCCTGGAACGCGGGCGCGAGGCGGCCCGACGACATCCCGAAGGCTGAGAAGAGCGGGGCACGTCGTCTGCCCGGGAAGAGGGGACGACGCGGGAGCAAATACATGAAGAAAATGCGTTCTTAAGGCCAGGTAGACCCCGCCGGGGCCGGACGTATGGTTGGGGACGCCTCGCGCTTGCTCATGGCGGAAGGAGTGTCTATATTTTGCGATAAACCGGGAAACGCGAACGGGATAACGGCGCTCAAGAAATCCTGATCTTGTTTGGAAGTGGTCATTATGCCGTTATCCGGAGCCTTGCCCCTGATGCATCCCTTGAGTTTCGGGTTGCAGGCGGCGCGTGCGGGAGGAGAGGGCTGCGGAGAAAGACTGCGACGTCCGCTTGGTTCGTAACTTCTACCTGTATGTTTGATCGATAGCTCCAAAGATATACATGTCCTATAAATGGAAAGCCGTTCGAATGTTTTTCTGGGGTGGTCTGTCCTTCGGGCTGCTCGGCCTCTCAACGTCGGTGCGCGCCCAGTCGCTCTTCACCGAAATAGCCGTCGAGGCGGGCGTGTACGTCGAGCACGACGGCCTGCTGGTGGATGACTGGGACACCATCGGGGCGGGCGCAGCCTGGCTCGATTTCGACCGAGACGGAGACCTGGATCTCTACGTAACCCGGCGGCAGTCGGCCAACCTCCTCTTCCGGAACGACGGGACCGGGCACTTTAGCGACGTGGCGGCGCTCTACGGCGTCGAGGACGCGACGCATGACGGCTCGGGCGTAGCCGTCGCGGATTTCAACAACGACGGGTGGGCGGACCTCTACCTCGCCAATGCCGACGAAGACGTGCTCTTCAGAAACGACGGGGGAACCGGCTTCACCGACATCACCGCCACGGCCTTTGCCGGGGCCATCTATTCGGCGCGCGGCATGTCGGCTTCATGGGGAGATTACGACGGCGACGGCTTTCTCGATCTCTACGTCGCCAATCATATGTCGCTCGCGGGCGTGGACTCGCACCTCGACCATTACGACCGCCTCTTCCACAACAACGGCGATGAGACCTTTACGGAAGTCTCGGAACTGCTCGGGATGGCGGATCTGAACGGATATGCCTTCATCACCGGATGGACCGACTTTGACTATGACGGCGACCTGGACCTTTTCGTGATCAATGATTGCATTCTCGGGCAGGATCCGGACGCGCTCCCGAACAAACTTTTTCGCAACGACGGAGGGATCGACTGGCAAAACTGGCTCTTCACCGAGGTCGGCGTGGAGGTGGGAGCAGATCAGTGCGAGAACGGCATGGGCCTCGCTACGGGTGACTATAACCACGACGGCGCGCTCGATTACTTCTTTACGAACAACTACGAGCCCGTCTTGCTCAAAAACCTCGACGGAACGTTCTCCGATGCGACGGCGGAGGCCGGCGTAAACCAGCGGAACGTGCCGGGGACGGGCGAGCACCGCCAGACCTGGGGAACCAACTTCGTCGACTTCAACCTGGACGGCTGGACGGACCTCTTCATCGCTGCGGGAAGCCTGCACCCACCCGTGGCGCTCAATCCTCAGCCGAATCTGCTGTACCTCAACAACGGCGACGGGACCTTCAACGACATCTCCTCCGGCAGCGGCATCGATGACGACGAACGGGGGCGCACCAGTATCCACGCCGACTATGACGGCGACGGGGACGTCGACCTTTTTCTCGTGAACTACGGCGGGCCCTCGCGCCTTTTTCGGAACGACAACTCGAACAGCAACCACTGGCTCATCGTGGATCTGGAAGGACGGGTCAGCAACCGGGACGGGGTGGGCGCCAAGGTCAAGGTGCAAATGCTCGACGGTCTGGAACAGGTGAATGAGTTGCACAGCGGGAGCAGTCTCGGCGGAGGAGACGACCTGGCGCTGTACTTCGGGCTCGGGCAGAGCGCGATCGTGGAGGATCTGTCCGTCGAGTGGCCCTCCGGAATCGTGCAGTCGATCAGTTATGGCGGGGTAGATCAACGCCTGAAGATCGTCGAGTCCGGGGTCCGTGTGGCGGTGACGCCTTCGGAATGGCCGGTGGAGATCCCCGCATCGGGCGGCAGCCTCACGTACACGGTATCGGTGGGCAATTATACCGATGAGGTGCAAACGGTGGACGTGTGGACCCTGCTCACGGGTCCGAACAGCATCACCCTCACGCGCGGACCCGTCCCCCGAACGCTGGATCCGGATGAAGAGTTGTCCCTCACCATAACGCAGAACGTCCCCGCCTCGGCTCCTTCCGGCGCGTACACGCTGGCGGGCTATGCCGGCGCCTTTCCCACGGGAGATCAGACGGACCAGTTTGCGTTCACGAAGGCCGCCGGCAAGGCGGGGGGGACGGTGGTCGACGACTGGAACACCACGTTCGACGGGGCGCAGGTTGCCGCCTCCAGCGAAGATCAGCCCCGGACGTTTACGCTCTCGCAGAATTATCCGAACCCGTTCAATCCCACGACGTCGATTGCGTATGAAGTTCCGGCGCCGGGGCGTGTGACCGTGGCGGTGTACAACCTGCTGGGGCAACGGCTACGGACGCTGGCGCAAGGGCCGCACGAAGCCGGAAGTTACCGCGTGGCGTGGGACGGCCGCGACGCGAGCGGCGCTCCGGTCGCCTCCGGCGTCTATCTCTATCGCATGACGGCGGGGACGTTCGTGCAGTCGCGCGCGATGATGCTGCTCAAATAAAAAGCGCCGGCGAGGCGATCCGCACCGGCGCTTTTACAGGTTTTCGTGCTCCGCAATCGGTCTATTCAGAGGCCTTCTGCTCGGGCTTCGACGCTTCCGAGGCAGGTTTGGCTTCCCCGTTGGAGGGCTTCTCGGCGTTCGATTTCTTGCTTGCCGAACCGTTTCCGTTCTTGCGGCCGTAGTCGGTCAGATAGAAGCCGCTGCCCTTGAAAATGAGCCCTGCGCCGCCGGTGATCATCCGTTCCACCTTCTGCCCGGTCGTCGGACATTTCTCCAGCGCAGGCTCCGTGATCCGCTGCTGTACTTCAAAGGTCGAGCCGTCTTCGCGGCGGTAGACGTAGGTCGGCATAATCGTTCAGGTTGTTTACGTCAACATGACAGTTCGGGCGTCCTTTTTCTGCTTTGCGCCCGGTTTAGTCGAGTCGGCAAATAATGTTCCGGTTCGGCGTGGGAGCGGCGGCGGGGTCATTCTCCGAGGATGCCGGGCAGGAGCGGGCGGGCGTCGCCCCGGAGGGAGCGATAGGCGATGTCGGCGAAGGCGGCGCGCACGGGGCGGTGCCGGTGGTTCTCGCGTGTGGGGTAGACCCGGTTCGTGAGCAGGATGGCGAAGAGCTTTGCGTCGGGGTCGATCCATATCGAGGTGCCCGTGAAGCCGGTGTGTCCGAAGCTCCGGGGGCCGAAAAGATGGCCGGCGGAGGAGTACCCCTCGAAGCTCCGCGTGTCCCATCCGAGCGCGCGGGTGCTTTCCCCCTCGGGATCGACGCGGGTGGTGAAGAGCCGGATCGTCTCCGGCCGGAGGAACTGCCGCCCGTTGACGCGCCCGTCGTTGACCATCATGTAGGCGAATTTCGCGAGGTCCTCCGCCGTCGAAAAGAGGCCCGCGTGCCCGGCGGCGCCGCCGAGGAGATACGACGTCTCGTCGTGCACCTCGCCCTGCACGAGCCGATGCCGGAACTCCTTGTCGTACTCGGTGGGGACGACGGTGGTGTCCGAGCCGTTGCCGGCCGGGCGGAAGCCCGTGTGTCGCATGCCGAGCGGTTCGAAGATGGCCTCATGCGTGAACGTGGCGAAATCCTGCCCGGTGATGCGCTCGATGACGAGCGCGAGCGTGATCATGTTGAAATCGCTGTACCGGGTGTCCGTGCCGGGAGGATAGATGAGGCTGTCGGAGAGGATGGCGTGGAGGACCTGATCCCGGTTCGTGAAGCCCATCCGGTGGAAGGGGCGGAAGGGGATGAGGCCGCTCGTGTGGGTGAGGAGGTGGCGGATGGTGATGCCGCGCTTGCCGTTTTGCCCGAACTCGGGCAGGTACGTTGCCACGGGCGCATCGAGGTCGAGCTTTCCCCGTTCGTAGAGGAGCATGGCCGCCGTGGTGGTGGCGATGACTTTGGTGAGGGAGGCGAGGTCGAAGAGGGATTGCGGGGTGACGCGCTGTTCGGAGTCGTACGTGAAGTAGCCGTAGCCGTCCTCTTTGGCGGCGACGCCCGCGCGCCCGACGGCGACCGCTGCGCCGGGGAAGGCATGATCGGCGATGGCGGCGCGCATGAGCGAGTCGATGCGAGCGAGCTCGTCTCCGTCCATGCCGACCTCCTCGGGATAGCCTTTGCGGAGCGTGGTCTGTTCGAGCGTGAGCCCCTCGCCGAAGGCATACAGTCCGGGGATGGTCACGGGGAGGCGTCCGTGGAAGCCGCTTTCGCCGAAGAGGGCCTGCGCGACGGCCCTCTGCGAGGCCTCGGCGGCGCCGTAGGCGGCGATGTACACGTCCGGTCGGCGCGCGAGGCCCATGGGAATGTACGGGTTTCCGAAAGAGATCAGCGCCACGGGCGGCCCGGTGGCGAGGAGGCTGTCGAGAAAGACGCGCTGTTCGTCCGGGAGGTTGATCTGTCCGCTCCATGAGCGCACGCGCACGTAGGCCGGGACGAGGATGAGGTCGTGCGCGGCGGCCTCGCGGAGGGCGGCCTCGCGCGCTTCGTCGGACGAGCGACGGTCGATGAGGCGGCGCGTGACGCGGGCTTCTCCGGCGCGGGCGCGCACCTCGCGGGTGAAGGCCCGACCGGTGTCGGTGTCGTCGCCGTCGCTGAGGGTGAGCACGAGGATACGCTCCGGCGGGTCGATGAGCGGGAGCAGGTCGTTCTCGTTGCGGAGCAGCGTCAACGACGCTCGTGCGATGGTTTCGCTGAGCATCCGGTGGGTGCGCGTGGCCACATGCCGCCGCGCCGCTTCGAGGTCGACGCGTCGGCGGCGGTCGAGGGCGAGACGCTCTTTCGCACGGAGGATGCGGCGGACGGAGGCGTCGAGGCGCGCTTCGCTCAGACGGCCGCCGGCCACGGCGCGGAGGACGGCGGCCCGCGCGGCGTACACGTCCTCGGACATGAGCACCATGTCCGCCCCTGCCTCGAGGGCGCGCACGGCGGCCTCACCCGTCCCGAAATGCTTCGTCACGCCCGACATGTTCATCGCGTCGGTGACGATCAGCCCGTCGAAGCCGAGATGCTCCCGGAGCAAGCCCTGCGTGATGGCGGACGAGAGCGTGCCGGGGACCTCGGCGTTGCCCTCGATCTTCGGAAACGCGATGTGCGCCGTCATGATGCTCCCGATGCCCGCTCGCACGGCGGCCTGGAAAGGGACGAGCTCGAGCGAGTCGAGCCGGGCGCGGTCGTGCATGATGACGGGCAGGTCCGCGTGGGAGTCGGTGGCGGTGTCGCCGTGGCCGGGGAAGTGCTTGGCCGTGGCGATGACGCCGCCCGTCTGAGCGCCGCGCACGAAGGCGGAGACCATCTCGGCCACGAGCGCCGGGTCCTCACCGAACGAACGCACGTTGATGATCGGATTCTGCGGGTTGTTGTTCACGTCGGCGACGGGGGCGAAGATCTGATGGGCGCCGAGGGCGCGGGCCTCACGAGCCGTCACGTATCCGGCGGAGAAGGCAAGGTCGGGGTCGCGCGTGGCGCCGAGGGCCATCGTGCGGGGCAGCGTCGTCGTATGTTCGATGCGCATCCCCGCGCCCCATTCCATGTCCTGCGAGATGAGCAGCGGAAGGCGCGCCCGCGCCTGCAAATCGTTGATGAGAACCGCCTGTTCGAGCGGCTCGCCCTGGAAAAAGATCAGACCGCCGACCCCGAAGTTTTCTACGAGATCCACGAGGCGCTTGTACGAGGGGTCGTCCACACTCTCGAAAAATCCGTACGCATTCGCCGCAAACAGCTGCGCGACCTTTTCTTCGAGCGTGAGACGGCGGAGGCTGTGCTCAGACCACTCATAGCTCGGCTCGGCCTCGTCGTCGGGGACGGATATCGGCGCCTGTGCGGCGCACGACTGGCCCATGAGGAGGATCGGAAGCAGCACGGGGAGGAGATTGCGGACGTGGATCATGGATCGAAAGAGGGTGGGGCGCAGATGATGAGTCCTTTAAAGGCTCTGAGGCCGAACGGTTTTCGGAAATTACGAAAAGGAGCCTTTCGAAGTGGAAAAAGGTTCGGGCGGATCGCCCCGAAAGACCCTCGTCGGCTCTGCGCGCCGTGCCCCGTGTGGACGCGAAGGGAGCGCCCGGAGGCTTCTTCGATCCGGGCAACGGACGCGCTCGACCCGGAGCCGGTTCAGGAGACGGTCTGAGGCGAACCAGAGCTGCTTTTTCGGTGGAGCAGTTCGTCGATGAGAGACGTGAGTTTTTGCCGGGTGAAGGGCTTGCTCAGGTAGGCATCGAAGCCTTCTTCGAGGAAGCGTTCGCGGTCGCCGGGGAGCGCGAACGCCGTCAGGGCGACGAAGAGGGTCTTCTCGAAACCGGGCTGCGTCCGGAGCTCACGCATGACCGAGACGCCGTCGCGTTCTTCGCGGAGGCTGATGTCCATGAGCACCACGTCGAACGAGCTTTTTTTCGCCTCTTCGAAGGCCGTCGCGCTGTCTTTGACCGTGGTGACCGACAGCCCGGGGCCGAGCCAGCGTTCGAGGAGCATCCGTACGTCCGGGTTGTCGTCCACGGCAAGGAGGGAGGCGGTCCGGAGCTTCCGGGGCAAGGCGGGCCGGGGGGCAGCGGGTTCTTGCTTCGGCGGTCGTTTGATGGACGTTGCGGACGGGTGATAGACGGGGAAGGTGACCGTGAAGACCGAACCGAGGCCCTTGATGCTTTTCACCGTGATGGTTCCATTCATCATCTCGACGAGCCGCTTCGTAATCGTTAGTCCGAGTCCGTTGCCTTCATACTCGCGCCCGATGCCCGACGACTCCTGTTTGAACTCGGAGAAGATGTCCGGGAGAAAGGCCTCGTCGATGCCGACGCCGGAATCTTGCACTTCGATCAGGAGCCGGTCGTGTTCGATGCTGATTTTGACGAGGACGCCGCCCTCCTCGGTAAACTTGATGCCGTTGCCGACGAGGTTGTTCAGAATGCGGTTCAGATAGGCCCGGTCGAGGCGGGCGACCGGTTCTTCGGCGGTCGAGCGCACGTCGAGCGTGAGGCCTTTCTTTGTGGCCAGCGGCTGAAGGAGACGCACGGCCGCGAGGCTCTCCTCATAGACGTTGAGGGGTTTGAGTTTGAGGTGCACCGAGGCGGCTTCCAGTTGCGCCAGGTCGAGCACGGAGTTGAGGGTATGGAGCAGCCGCTGTCCACTCTGCTCGATGCTGGCGACCAGGGGGCGATAGTCGTCGTCGACTTCACTGAGCAGGATCTGTGCAAAGCCCAGGATGCCCGTCAGCGGCGTGCGGATCTCGTGGCTCATGTTGGTCAGGAAGGCGTCCTTGAGGCGCACCATCTCTTCAGCCTGTTCCTTGGCAAGCACCAGTTCCCGTTCGAACTTTCGGTTCTCCGTTACGTCGCGGGCATTGACGAGGATGCCGTTGATGCCGGGATGGTCGATCAGGTTGCGTGCGCGAAAAGAGATGGTGCGCCACGAGCCGTTCTGATGCTGGACCCTTGCCTCCAGCGTGATGATCTTCGAGCCGTCGGTGCGTTCGTGGGCGAGGGCGCGGAGCGCGCGCCGCCGGTCGTCCGGATGAAGGATGTTCAGCGCGCGCCGTCCCACCAGATCGGTCATCGAATAGCCGAGGATAGCCTGGCACACGGGAGAGACGTAGGCGATCTTCGCCTTTCGGTCGATGATCAGGGTCATGTCCGAGGCGTGCTCGCTCAGGGCGCGGAAACGGCTTTCGCTGTCCCGCAACGCCACATAGGCCTCATTGAGGCTGTCGACCATGTCGTTGAACGAAGCGGCCAGTTGTCCGATCTCGTCGCGGGTCTGCACGGGCGCCCGCTGCTCGAGGTTTCCTTCGGCAATCGCTTCGGCCGCCTGAACGATCCGTTTGAGCGGGCGCGTGATGAACGCGCTGATGCAAAGTGTGGCGATGATGCCGAAGAGAAAAACGAGGAAGCTCACCAGGGCGATGGTCAGCCGGCTGTGTGTGAGCGAGCGGTTTAACTCTTCGAGGGAGAACCCCAGGTGCAGACGCCCCAGCGTCTCGCCGCCCCACTCGATGGTTCGATGCATCTCATAGAGGCGACCGTCCGAGGTAAGGCTGTCGTGGGGATGGACGCTCAAGTGTGCGAGGTCAAGGGTGGAGTCACGGATAATCGACGCAATGGGTTGATCCTCGGGCGAGAACACGAGGACATAGGCTACGTCCTCAAGGCGAACCGTTTCCTCCAGGGCTTTCTCTACCTCTTCGTAGTGGCCGAGCGCAAGGGCGGGCGCCAGCGAGAATGTGGACATCTCGGCTACGGCGCCGGCTTTTTCCTCGATAGCTTCGAGGGCCTGGCGCTTGAGATGGTTGGGAATGTAGAGGAAGAAGAAGAACGAAATGAGCGTGATCAGCCCACTGTTCAGGAGGGTCAGCTTCCATCGGAAGTTTACTCTCTGACGCGTTGAGGTCGGCGCCCCGTCCGGGGATATGGTGGGTTCGGGTGGAGTCATCGTGCCCCCCCTGAACGTTCAGAGCAGGCGATCCGGTGTGGGCACGTACCGGAAAGCGTGAGGGACCCATGGCGGATGAATAATCTGATCGTCCGCAGGGCGCGGCCGGTGGAGAAGGGAGGGGGCGCATCGGATCGCTTCCTAACGCTCGCCGTTTGTCTCCCGAGCATGGGAGAGCGAGAAGCGCCGGAGAGGAAAGAGAAGAGGAAGACGGTCGGGGAAGGGGGGCGCCTTTCAGGAGGCGGGGCGTCCGCGACCTCCCCTGTCCACAAGAAGAGACTGAGCCGTGAAGCGTTCATGGAACTGAAACTGTCGAGGAGGACGCACGAGCGCGGGGCCTTCCCGGAAGGATGGATACATGCGTGATATCGGCATGGAGCGGGTGATTCTTTAATGTGCGAATGGTTCGGAACCTCACTTTGCGGAATATGGACTGCCCTTGTCTCTTTCCGCCGTTGCCCCTAAACTTCCACGAGCGCTTCAGGGCGCACCGCATTACGCCCTTCTTCCCCTAGATCCCCACACCCCTTGACAGACTCCACCCGGCAGAAACGCCTTCTCGGCATTCTTTTTCTCGGCGTGCTCATGGCGGCGCTGTTCATTGCCATGGTGGGGCCTGCGCTTCCAGCCATCGGTGAAGACTTTGGCGTCAACGAACGCATGCTCTCCTGGGTGTTTAACGCCTTCGTGCTGTTCAACCTCGTCGGAGTGCCGCTCATGTCGAAGCTCTCCGACGTATACGGGCGTCGCCTGGTTTATGCCGCCGACGTGGCGCTCTTCGCCACAGGGTCGCTCGTGGTGGCGCTTGCCCCGAGCTTCACGGTGCTGCTCGTCGGATGCGCCTTGCAGGGGCTGGCGGCCTCCGGCATCTTTCCCGTGGCGAGCGCCGTCGTCGGGGACGTGTTTCCTCCGGAACGTCGGGGCGGGGCGCTCGGCGCACTCGGGGCCGTCTTCGGCGTCGCGTTCATTATCGGGCCGATCGTGGCCGGCATCCTCTTGCTCTTCGGATGGCGGTGGCTCTTCGTGGTCAATCTGCCGATCGCGGCTTTCGTCTTTGTGGCGAGTCTGCGGTTGCTTCCCGGCCGTCGTCCCGGCGCCGCGAAGCCGCTCGACTGGCCCGGCATGGCCGCGCTCGGTCTGATGCTCATGGCGCTGGCCTACGGCGTCAACCAGATCGATACGGAGCATTTTGCGGAGAGCCTCCGGAATCCCCGGCTGTGGATGTCCTTCGGAGCGGCGGCGGTCCTTTTCCCGCTTTTCATCGCCGTCGAACGACGCGCCGAGGATCCCGTCGTGCGGTTGCGGCTCTTCGGCAGCCGGCAGGTGGTTCTGGCCAGTCTCCTCGCCACCGGAGCGGGGATGACCGAAGCGGCGTTCGTCTTTTTCCCGGCCCTGGCCGTCACCGCTTTCGAGGTGACCCAGTCGACGGCGTCGTTCATGCTGCTTCCCCTGGTCTTTGCCGTGGCCGTCGCCTCGCCGATCGTCGGCCGCGTGCTCGACCGCGTCGGCTCGAAGGTGATCGTGATCGCGAGCACGGGCCTGCTCACGCTCGGGCTGCTGACCGTCGGAGTGGGCGGAGAGAGCCGGGCGCTTTTCTATGGCGGTTCGGTGCTCCTCGGGCTTGGACTGGCGGGGCTGCTCGGCTCGGCGCTCGCGTACATTCTCCTGCACGAGGCCGAAGCGACGGAGCGAACGGTGGCGCAGGGGGTGATCACCCTCTTCATCAGCATCGGTCAGCTCACGGGCAGCGCTTTCATCGGGGCGGTGGCCGCTTCCGAGGGCGGTTCCGCCCGGGGCTATCAGAGCGCCATCCTGATCATCGCCGCCATCGGGTTCGTCCTCACCCTGCTCGCTCTCGGATTGAAGAACCGCGCGGAGGAACAGAAGACGCTTCATGCGGAATAAAGAACCGGCCCTCCGTACCGGGGCGTCGCCCGGCGGGCGGGATGCTCGATTCATCAACCAGAAACAGAGATACGAAATGTATAAGCTCACGATCGAAGGTCACGGTACGTGCGACGTTGCGGAAGGCGCCCGGCTCGTGCGCGCCATCGAGGCGTGCGGGGTGGACATCGGGCATCGGTGCGGCGGTCACGCGCGGTGCACCACCTGCCGCGTGCGGTTCCTCGAAGGCGAGCCGGAGACGATGACGAAAGCCGAATATGAGAAGCTGAAAAGCGCCGGCCTGCTCGACGAGGTGCGGCTCTCGTGCCAGATCGCCGTCGATCGGGACATGGCGGTGGAGGTGCTCATGCGCGTCTCCGAGATGGGCTGGCCGGATCCCGGTCCCGAGCCGGATCCGGTGGTGCAGCCCGAAGCGGAGTGGCGCCCGAGGGCGGAGCTCGAGCGCGAAGGGTAGCGGGCTCGCCGGAGAGCCGCCGGCGGCTTGGAGAACTTGAGCGTCTTCCGCCTGTATGCACGTATGGCGCGCCACGCCTTCCCTAACCTTCCTCCCCGTATTCCATGGAATCCACCGAACTAGGGACGACCGGCCTGCACGTGAGCGTGATCGGGCTGGGCGCCATGCACTTCTCGCTGGCGGGGCGTCCGACCGAAGCCGAATCCGTCGCCGTCATCCACCGCGCCCTCGATCTCGGCGTCACCTTCATCGACACCGCCGATGCGTATTGCATCGACGAAACGGAGAAGCACCACAACGAGCGGCTCGTGCACCGCGCCCTTGCCTCGTACGACGGCGACACGTCGCACGTGGTCGTGGCGACGAAAGGGGGCCTGATGCGTCCCGGCGGCGCATGGGTGACCGACGGTCATCCGGACCACCTCCGCAAAACGATCCGGCAGAGCGTGGAAGCCCTGGGCGGTGAACCGATCACTCTGTGGCAACATCATGCGCCCGACCCGAAGGTGCCCGTTGAAGTGTCGCTCTCGGTCGTGAAATCGGCCGTCGACGAAGGTCTCATCCGTTTCGTCGGTGTGTCGAACTATTCGGTCGAGTTGATCGAGCGGGCGCGCCGGGTCGTCGACGTGGTGTCGGTGCAGAACCAGTACAGTCCGTGGCATCGGACGCCGGAAAAGGACGGCGTGCTCGATTATTGCGAACGGGAGGGGCTGACGTTTCTGCCGTGGAGTCCCTTCGGCGGCGTGAACCGCGCCAAAAAGCTCGATGAGATTCCGGTGCTTGCCGCGCTCTCGCGTGAGCGGGGTCTCTCGCCGCAGCGCCTCGTGCTTGCCTGGCTTCGCGCCAAAAGCCCTCGCATCCTGCCGATCCCCGGCACGACGAAGATCGAGCATCTCGAAGACTGCGTCGCCGCCGCCACCGTGACGCTCACCCCCGAAGAAGTGCGCCGCATCGACGAAGGAGTGCACGGCTGAGTCTCGTCCTCAGAAGAGCCGGTCGATGTCCTTTTTCGCCTCGGCGAACGTCTGTGGCTTTCGGTCGTCGCGCAACGACGCGAAGAACTCCTCGTCATACGAGCGGGTCTGCACCACGACGGGCATCGGGACGGCATGACCAAGGATGAGCGCCTGCTGCTTGGAGTCGAGCGAGGCGAGCACCTGCCGGAGCGCCGAGGCCCCGCTGACGCCCACGAGCGCCGCGCCGATGTCCTTCTCGTCGTTGAGCTGGGCCACGATCTTCGTCCCGATCTGGCTCAGCACCTCCTCGTCGATGGCGCTCGGGCGCTGGTCCACCACGAGGAGCGAGACGAAGTATTTCCGCATCTCCCGCGCGATCTTGCCGAACGGGGTCTCGTGCGCCACGCCGGGCGCAAGGAATTTGTGCGCCTCCTCGATGGTGATGATCAGCGGATGGGGCGCATCGGCGTCGTTTTGGGTCTGATGGTATCGGTTCGTACGCTCCTCATACCGGTCGCGGAGCCGTCGCGTGATCACGTTGGCCACGAGGAGGTACACCCGGAGGTCGTCGTATTTCCCGAACTCGAAGACGACCGACTTGCCGCTTTCGAGCGTCTCCATGAGCGCCTCGATGACGTCCTCTTGCCCTTTCGACGGCGAGGCTTTGAAGAAGCCGTACCCCTCGAAGACGCGGAGCTTCCGCTGAAGCGCGGCGATGGCGTTTTCGTGCGCCCCACACCGCTCGGCGATCTCGGCGGCGTCCCCGTGGAGGAGCGCGGTGAGCCAGTTTTTGCCGAAGAGGTTGTACAGCGCGTACGTGCTCTCGGCGGCGGTCGCCGTCAGGTTGAGCGTGTCGCGGAGCGGGAGAACGTCCCCCGGCTCGATCTGGTCGGCGTACAGATACACGTCGAAGTCGGGCTGGACGCTCGTGCGGCTGCGTGTGCCCTCGGGATCGAGCGAGAAGATCATCACCTTGCTCGGGAAGAGGTCGCGCAGCCCGCGCACGAATCCGCCGCCTTCCTTTCGGGCATTGATCCCGTACTCCGAGTGCATGTCGAAGATCAGGTTCACCGCATGGCCCGTCTTGATCGTGCCGGCCAGCAGCAGCCGCGTGACGAAGGTCTTCCCGGTTCCGGTTTTGCCGAAGACCGCGTTCGAGCGTTCGACGAAGCGGTGAAGGTCGATGCACAGGGGGATGCCGTCCATGCCGAGCGGCGCGCCCACGTTGAAAAAGCGTTGCCGTCCCTCGTCGTCTCTGTTTGCCTCGTGTCCGAAGACGCGCGCCACGTCTTCCTCCGTCGCCTTCGCCACGGCCGAGAAATGGGCCGGGACGGTTTTCACCGGCTTCACCTCGGCAAACTCCTCGTTCGCCCGGTTCTCCATCATGAGCATGGGCCGGAGCGAGACCGTGGCATACGTGCCCGCCCCCTGAAGCACGCGGCGGAGCAGGTCGTCCTCCCGGGAGGGCGGGTGGAGCAGGATGTTCTCGTTTGCGGCGTCGATGGTCACGTCGGTGATCATCGAGAAGAAGTCATACCGTTCTCCCTGGACGACGACGAACGTGCCGGCGACGACGCTCTCGATGGACTCGGCGGCATCGAGCTTCATTTCGACGCCCTGGTTGAGCGAACCGTGCGTGATGACGCCGATCTTGTCGGGACGGTCGTTGACGGACGAAGCCTGGCTCATACGGAAACGAAAGCGTGGGTGAGAGGTGCGGCCGCGACGCCGGTCAGGGTTTGTCGAGGCGGAAAAGCAGCCCGCCCGAGAGGGTGAACAGGTCAAGGTCGCCGAAGGTGATCTGACCCTGGGCGAACGGCCGCAGGTTGCCCGTGCGGAAGACGACGCCGCCGATGAAGTTGAGCCCCACGTCCGTGTCGCTTCGGTCGAACGCGCCGGGCCTCCGTCCGTCCCGGTCGATGGAGATACGGGAGATCCCGATGCCGCCTCCGATGTACGGACGCATCCCCGGATATCGGAGGGGATAAAGGGCGTTGATGCTGAACTGGTATACGTTCAGGCTGCCTTCGGTGAAGTAATAGTCGAACGCCGGATTGAGGATTACGGGGAGCGCGACGAGGCCGATACGCGCGTCTACACCGAGGAAAAACTCTTCGACGTCCCCAACGAGGTCGAAGCCGAGCCGGGGCGCGACGTCGAGGCGGAGCTGGGCGCGCGCAGGGGGCGCCCAACTCGCCGGGAGGGCGAGCAGGAGAACGAGCGATGCAAAGCGTGCGTGCACCATGACGGGTCCGTGGATAAAGGTGAGCAATGGTCTGGGGTGAAGCAGTATACCGGGGCGCGTTCACGTAGGCGGGGCCTGCTCATCGAGCCAGTCGATGACTTTCTCGGTGAGCAAGCCGAACGTGATGAACAGGATCACCTCTCCGATCAGTCGGAGCACGAATCGGCGGACGAAAAACTTCAGGGTTTTCGGCAAAAGCAGAAAAGCGGCGACGACGCCGAAGAAGCCGAGGAGGCCGTTCGTCAGCGTCTCGCCCAGGTCGGTGGAGCGCGGTTCGTGTGGGGGCATGGACTGGAGGTTCGCGTTCATGGGGAGGACCGAAAGGAATATACACGGCGGCGCGGGAAGGCGGAAGAGGGCGCGCGAGATTGTGGCTCCGGGGGAGTCATGGTTCCATACCCCTGAAGCCTGCCAGACCAAACCGGCCGGCTCCCGAGGGGGAAGCCGGCCGGTAGGGGGCGCGTGAGGCCCGAAGCACGCATGCTGAAGCTCAGAAGCGGTACTTCACGCCCACCTGCACCTGACGCGGATCGCCGAGGCCGGATTGGACGGTTCCGTCGAAGTTGAACAGCAGCCCGCCAAAGGTCGGGTCGCGGAAGTTGTCCGTGTTGAACAGGTTGAAGACCTCCACGATGGCTTCGATCTCTCCGCGTCTGGGGAGCTTGAAGACGCGCGTCAGGCGCAGATCCACGGAGAAGAACTCGTTGTCCTTCCGCAACGTGTTCCGCAGGAGGATCGTGCCGTTGGGGCAGATCCGGTCGGAGCCGAAGCCGAAGGGGTTGAGCGAGCGTTGACCGGTGCCCTGGTTGTTCGAGCCGCAGGACTCGGAGGTGGGCTGCGCCGAATAATAGCTCAGGCGGCTGTTCAGGAGAAAGTCGCCCGGCAGCCGGGTGAGGAGGAACGCGTTGAGCCGGTGACGCTGGTCGCGGTCGCTCCAGTTATACTCCCGGTCGAACTTCCGGGGATCGACGTACCGGAGCGTGAACGGGTCGCGCTCGTTGTCGTCGTCAGACTTGTCCCAGGAGAGCGTATAGTTGATCTGGAACTGCACGTCCTCGCGGATGGACTGCCGGAGCCCGAACGTGACGCCGTTGTACCGGGATTTGGCCGAGCTCTCGACCGTCGTCAGCGCGCCGACGCCATTGAAGCCGCCGTTGAGACCGGAGGACCACGGGCCTTCCACCCCGTCACCGAAGGCGATGGGATCGTTCCGGTTGACGAAGCGCGTCAGGTCGTCGGTGCTTGCGTGCGTATAGTTGATCGAGCCCACGAGGCCCCAGTCATTGATCTGATGCTCGATGCCGAAGCTCGCGCTGATCGTCCGGGGGTTCTTGAAGTCCTTGTCGAAGACGAAGACATCCGGGCGGAAAGGCTCGCCGGAGGGCGGGGTCAGGAGCTCGTCATAGTTCGGCGGCGCGCCGAGGATCGGGGTCAGAGCGCTGTTGCGGAAGATGGTCTGGCCGCGCGAGCCGTTCGTCGAGCGCGAGCTGGCCAGGTTGAGTCCCGGGATGCGCGCATAATAGATGCCGGCGCTGCCGCGAACGACCGTCTTCCGGTCGCCCTTGACGTCATAGGCGAAGCCGAATCGCGGCTGGAACATGTCCCAGTCCGAGGGGATCGTGCCGTCGGAGGGAAACTCGAACGTGCCCTGCGGGGTGGTGGACGTTTGTCCGATGAAGCCGCTGTAGAACACCTCGTCCGGCGGGGTGATCGGGTCGGGTTGCACCTGCGCTTCCCAGCGGAGCCCATAGTTGAGCGTCAGCTTTGGCGTCACGTTCCAGCTGTCCTGAACGAAGACGGCGAGCTCGTGCTGCGGGATGCTCTGCGTGCCCGCCTCCTCGACCGTCGTGCCGCCGACGCCGGCCTGCTGGAGATACAGCACCACCGGCCCGACGATGTCCGAACCGGCGGGACAGGCGCCCGTCGTGCTCGACGTTCCATTGGAGCACTCCACGTAACTGTTTCCGTTCTCCACGTAGTTCAGGAACCCGTCGATCGAGCCGAAGATGAACCGGCCGTTGGCAAAGCCGATGAACGTCTGCACCGACTCGACGCGGTTCCACTCGGCTCCGATCTTGATGAGGTGGTTGTCCTTCAGGATCGAGACGTTGTCCAGGAGTTGGAAGCGGGTGTCATAATACTTGACCGGGATGAAGAACGGCATGCCGAAGCGGTATCCGCCCGCAAAGTCGACGCCGGTGTCGGGGAAGGGACGTGTGGGCGTGTCGACGCCGGGCGGGGGAGCGATGCCGGGGAAGCCGGGGCCTTCGTACGGGCGCGGGCGGTTCTCACGGGCCCACTGGAAACGGAACTCGTTCGTCACGTTCTCCTTCAGGATCGACATGAGGCTGCCGTTGATCGCATTCGACCAGTCCTTCTCCACGGCGTTCGAACTGCGGCCCCACGGATCGACGTCAAACGTCCCGTTGACCTGCTCGGACCACGTGAAGTTGTACTTCAGCGTGGCGTAATGCTGGTTCGAGAGCCGCCAGTCGAGCTTCAAGAGATAGGCCAGGGCGTCGTTCGTCCGATCGATGGGGCCGTAGTCGCCGGCGAGCGCGCCGCCGAAGGCCGTGTCCATGAACTGGCGCAAGCGCGGGTCGATGCGGTCGATGTTCTTCTGCTTCGTGTCGTCGAAGAGCTGGGCGTCGAGCGCGGTGAAGAAGAAGAGCTTGTCCCTGACGATCGGACCGCCGAGCGTGAACCCGACCTGATGCTGCATGAAGTCGGGCTCGCGCACCAGGCTTTCGTGCTTCGAGTTGGCCGAGAGGAAATCGTATTTGCCGAAATAGTGGGTCGAGCCGCGGAAGGTGTTCGTTCCACTCTTGGTGATGACGTTCACGAAGCCGCCGCTCGAACGCCCGAACTCGGCGTTTGCGCCCTGCGGAACCACCACGATCTCCTCGACCGCATCGAGGTTGAAGGTGAAGGCCGGGCGCTGGCCGCCCCGCTGTTCTCCGAAGAACGGGTTGTTGAAGTCCGCCCCGTCCACAGAGATGTTGTTGTGGATGCCCTTCTGTCCGGCGATGGAAAGTTCGTCGCCGTCCGGTCCCTGCACGATCGCCACTCCGGGCGTCAGCAGGGTCAGGTTGAGGAAGTTGCGCCCGTTGTTCGGCAGGCCTTCGACGGCCTCGTCCGAAAGACGCGTGGCTGCCTCGCTCTGCTCCACGTCGACGGCCACACGACCGGCCTCGACCACTACCTCTTCGAGTTCATTGACCAGCGTAATGAGCACCTCGACCGTGGCGCCCACACGCACGCGGATGCCGGTCTGCTGGAATTCGCTGTAGCCGGGCGCACTCGCGGTGATTTCGTAGGCGCCGAGCGGCAACAGGTTGGCCGTGAAGATGCCGCGCTCGTTCGAGGTAACCGTTCGTTCAAAGTTCGTCCCCGTCTCCCGGAGCACGATGGTTGCGTTCGGGATGGGGTTGGAAAACTGGTCGGCCACGAAGCCGCGCACGACGCCCGTGGTGGCCTGTGACTGCGCGAAAACGGAGCCGGGAGAGAGAAGCAAGCCCATGCATGCCGTGATGAGCGACAGGCAGAGCAAGCGCAAACGAGAAGTATGCATGAAGATAGGAGGTTGGTGGATAGAGAAAGGCACACCGGTTATGCAGGGCGCCGGCGGTGAGGACGGTGTGGGGGGCCGTCGAAATAAAGGGATACCGATGCGAAAGTAAAGGTATGGTTAGAAAAGTCTCAAGAGAAACTCGACTGACGGCCTTTTTGAAGGGATGAATGTGGAGAGGGACGATGAAAAGCAATGACATAGCTCAGTGCTCGATTTTCCCGTGAAGCTTCGACCGCGCAGCATCGAACATGTGTGCGTATCTTGACTCCCGTCTTTTTCATTCAGGAGGTCCGCGATGCCTTTCAAAGCGCTGGTGCTCGAACAGGAAGCAGGGAAGGTGACGGCCGCGGTGCGGTCGCTCGAACCGGAAAACTTGCCCGAAGGGGATGTGCTCGTCTCGGTGATGTATTCGAGCCTCAATTACAAGGACGCGCTTGCCGTCACCGGTCGGGGCAAGATCATCCGAGGCGCTTATCCTTTCGTGCCCGGCATCGACCTGGTGGGGGAGGTCGTCGCCTCGGAGTCGGAGTTGTGGCGCGTGGGGGATCTCGTCATCGGCACCGGCTGGGGCCTCGGGGAGAACACGTGGGGCGGGTTCAGCCGCATGGCGCGGGTGCGGGGCGAATGGCTCGTGCCGCTCCCGGAGGGCCTGACGCCGAAGGAGGCGATGGTCGCCGGGACGGCGGGGTTCACGGCCATGCTCTCGGCCATGGCGCTCGAACACGAGGACGTCGCACCCGGACGCGGAGAGGTCGCCGTCACCGGGGCGACGGGCGGCGTGGGCAGCTTCGCCGTGACCATCCTCGCGCGCCGCGGCTTCGAGGTGGTCGCCTCGACGGGGAAAACCCACGCGCGCGCTTACCTCGAAGCGCTCGGCGCCGCCCGTCTCATCCCCCGAGACGACCTGGGGCGGGGACCGGGTCGTCCGCTCGACACCGCGCGGTGGGCCGCGGCCGTGGACACCGTCGGCGGGGCTACGCTGGCCGCCCTCCTCAGCCAGACCGGGCGGCACGGGAGCGTCGCCGCATGCGGGCTCGCCGGAGGACACGAACTGCATACGACGGTCTTCCCGTTCATCCTGCGCGGCGTCAACCTCCTCGGCATCGACTCGAACACGTGCCCCATGCCCCGACGCCTCGAAGCCTGGGCGCGCATCGCCGCCGAAGTCCCGAAAGAAGCCTTCGCGCGCATGACCAACCGCGTGATTCCTCTCGCCGAAGTGCCTGCCGCGAGCGCAGCGCTGCTCGACGGGCAGGTGCTCGGCCGCATCGTCGTCGACGTTCGGGCGTGACCGTCACAGCCCATACAGCGCGCCGAATTTCTCTCGAACGTACGCCAGCCAGGGTTCGGCCCGAAGCCCTTCGCCCGTCGTGTCCACGAGGATCTCGGTCGCCGTCTTCTTCCGCCCGTGCCGGTGGACGTGCACCCGGAGCCATCGAAGCAGCGCCTCGAAAGATCCCCCGGCGATTTGATCCTCGAGCCCGACGAGGTCCTGTTTCGCCTGATTGAATAGTTGGGCCGACATGAGGTTGCCGAGCGCGTACGTCGGGAAGTAGCCGAAAGCCCCGAGCGACCAGTGGATATCCTGAAGCGCGCCTTCCGCATCCGAGCTCGGGCGGAGACCGAGGTAGGCCTCCATCTTTTCGTTCCACGCCTCGGGCACGTCGGCTACGGCGAGGCGGCCTTCGAGCATCGCTTTTTCGAGTTCGAAACGGAGCATGATGTGGAGGTTGTACGTCACCTCGTCGGCCTCCACACGAATGAGCGACGGGACGACCTTGTTCACGGCGCGGAAGAAGGTCTCGCCATCCACGTCTGACAGACTTTCGGGGAAGGTTCTCTGGAGATGCGGATAATAGTATGACCAGAAGGGACGGCTCCGGCCCACGAGGTTTTCCCACAGCCGCGACTGCGATTCGTGCATACCGAGCGACGTCCCCGAGGCCAGGGGCGTCCGGTCGAGGGAAGGGGCGATACCCTGTTCGTAAAGGCCGTGACCGGCCTCATGGAGCGTCCCGAAGAAGGCGGGATTGAAGAAGTGCTCGTCCACGCGGGTGGTCAGTCGGACGTCGAAGACGGAGAAAGCGGTGGTGAAGGGATGGGCCGAGTGGTCCTGTCGCCCGTGCTCGAAGTCGAAGCCGAAGTTTCGAATGACCGCCAGCCCGAAGTCCCACTGTTTTTGCGGGTCGAAGCGACGGTGGAGGACCGTCTCGTCGGGTGCGGGTCGCTCGGCGATGGCATGGACGAGCGGCACGAGCTCCGCGCGGAGGCCTTCGAAGACCTGTTCGACGTCGGCGGTCTTCATGCCCGGCTCGAACTCGTCGAGGAGGGGATCGTAGAGGTGCGCTTCATAGCCGAGCGTCTCCGCTTTCTCGACGTTCAATGCGACGAGCCGCTCGAGGTGCGGGGCGAAGGTCGCGAACGAGTCCGTCTCGCGGGCCGTCTTCCACGCCTCACGCGCGTGCGCCGAGGCTTCGGCAAGCGCCGCCACGAGCCGCCCCGGCAGCTTTCGGGCGCGCTCGTAGTCCCGCCGGGTCACGCGCACAAGCGCCGCCTCGGTCGAGGCCGGGTCGAGGTCGGAGACGGCCGGGTCGAGCCGGTCGAGGAGGGCGCCGATCTCGTCGGCGGTGAGGTGCTCGTGGGCGAGCTTCCGGATCGTCGAGATCTGCAAGGCACGAACGCCGGCGGCGCCGGCCGGCATGTACGTCTCCTGATCCCATTCGAGCACGGCGGCGGCGGCATTGAGGTCCATCACCTTTGCAAGCCGGGCCTTGAGGGTGTCGAGCGTCTCTTTCATTGGTTTCATCGGAATGACGGTGCGTGGTTCATGGGAGCCCTCTCCCCGTCGCAGACGGGTGCGCGTCGGGTGCGGGGATGACGGGCCCGCGAAGCGTGGTCCTTTCGGGGTCGGTATCCGTAGTATGTGAAGCGCCGGGTTCTTCGAGCCCGTGGCGTATGGGGGAGGATTCTACGATGTTTCGAGGGTTCATTCCCGACGTCGGATCTTCCGTCGGTCTGCGATATTGTGAGGTCCGTCGCGTAGGGCATGACATGGTCGGTTCGTCTCCATGTTTTATCGCGAGAACGCGCGGGGCCGGAGCGTCAGGCGTCGGGCAGGCGGAGGCCCTTTGGCACGAGGCGTCGTTCGGCGACCTCGAAAAGGCCCTGCGCGAGGAGCGCGAGCGCTGCGGCGGGGACGGCGCCTTCGAGGATCAGCCCCATGTCGTCGAGGCGGATGCCGGTGAGGATCGGTTGCCCGTAGCCGCCCGCGCCGATGAGCGCGCCAAGCGTGGCCGTGCCCACGTTGATCACCGCCGCCGTCTTGATCCCGGCGAGGATCGGGCGCGTGGCAAGGGGCATCTCGATGCGCCGGAGCCGCGTCCACGGCGTCAGGCCGAGCGCCTCCGCCGACTCGATCAGCGGCCTCGGGAGGTCGATCAGACCGGCGTGCGTGTTGCGCACGATGGGAAGGAGGCTGTACAGAAAGAGCGCCACGACGGCGGGCGTCCCGCCGATGCCGAAGAGCGGGATCATGAAGACGAGAAGCGCCAGCGAGGGAATCGTATAAATCGCCCCGACGACGCCGAGAATCACCTGTCCGACGCGGGGATGCTTCGCCGCGCCGACGCCGAGCGGGAGGGCGAAAAGGATGGCCGCGAGGAGGGAGACACCGACGAGGAAGAGGTGCTCCCTCGTGCGCTTCCACAGCCGCTCGCTCCAGGTCTCGGGCGCGTCCGTGGCGAGCGCGTCGAGACCGAGCGCTTCGCGCAAAAAACCGGCGGCGACCAGCGTTTCCGGCACGCGCTCGATCTTTGCGAGGGCGTTGAGGCGCGTCATCGTTTCCGCGGAAACCGTGCCCGCCATGTCCCGGAGCACGCGCACGAAAGCGGGAGCACGCGCTTCGAGGTCCGCGCGGTAAAGATAGACGGCATGATAATCCGGGAAGAAGGCGCGGTCGTCTTCGAGCGTGCGGAGTCCGTAATAGGCGATCTCGGCGTCGGTCGAATAGAGGTCGATCACGTCGATCGAACCCGCTTCGAGACCTCGATAGGCCAGGTCATGATCGACGCCCCGCACGTTTGTCTGGGGCAACCGGTAGCATTCGCGAAGGGCGGGCCATCCGTCCCCCCGGTCCATGAACTCATTGCTGAAACCGAAGCGTAGATCGGGGTGCTCCCGGAGGTCGGAGATCGTCGAGATGCCGCGTGCTGCCGCCCGCTCTTCCCGCATCCCGAGCGCGTACGTATTATTGAAGCCGAGCGGCTCGGTCATGCGGAGGCCGTACGCCGCGAGGGCCTCCGGAAGCTTCGCCTCCTCGATGGGTTCTCCGGCAAAGATCTCCTGAAGCAGCGTGCCCGTATACTCCGGATACACGTCGATATCGCCGGAGCGAAGGGCGTTCCACAGCAGGCGCGTCCCCCCGAGTTCCCTGCGGTGCTCCGCCTCGAAGCCCGAGTGCCGGGCCATCTGTGCGGCGATCTCGGCCAGGATCACGTTTTCCGTGAACTTTTTCGAGCCCACTACGACGTCCGGAGGCGACGGTGCGAGCGCCGCCGGGGTGAGCATGAGGAGGAGCGCAAGGAAAGCCGGTCGTCGCATTTTTTTCATCGGCTATGCTCCGTCGGGGGTGTGGAGGCTTTCGAGTGGACTTCGTTGCGCGTTGATGAAGGCTTCGACGAATGGATCGGCGGGATGGAAGACGAGGTCTCGGAGCGTGCCGCGTTGGAGGATGTCTCCGGCGCGGAGGAAGAAGATAACGTCGCCGAAATGGCCGGCTTCTCCGATGTCGTGCGTGACCATGACGACGGTTTTTGCGAGCCGCCGGAAGATGTCTCTGAGGTCCGACTGAAGCTCGGCGCGGATCATGGGGTCGAGCGCGCCGAGCGGTTCGTCGAGCAGGAGCGCGTCGGGGTCGAGCATGAGCGCGCGCATGAGGCCGACGCGTTGGCGTTGCCCGCCGGAGAGCTGGACCGGATAGTCGTCGAGGCGCGCGAGGGGCAGCCGTACGAGCGCCGCGAGCTTTCTCATGCGCGCCTCGATACGCTCGCGGCTCCAGCCGAGATGACGGGCCTGCAGGGCCACGTTCGCACGGGCGGTGAGGTGGGGGAAGAGCCCGCCCTCCTGAATGACGTAGCCCATCCGATGGCGGAGCGCACGCATGTTCTCCGCCGTCACCGGCGCGCCTTCGAAGCGCACCACCCCCGCCGTGGGCCGGGTCAGGCCGATCATCAGCCGGAGGATGGTCGATTTGCCGCAGCCGCTCGGTCCGATGAGCACGGTCGTCTTGCCCGGCTCCAGCGCGAACGTGGTGGGCCGGAGCGCCAGGGTGTCCCCGTACGATTTTGAAACACCGTCGAATGCGATCATGCCGGGTGATATCGCCGGAGTGGGGGCGGTGTTTCTGCTCCGGGGCGCTTCCGGACGGCAATGAAAAAATAATGAGGACGAGCGTGCATGGGAGTCCCGTAAGCCCGGACGGGATCCTGACGCTTGACAGGGCGTGTGAGGGGGTGTTATTTTCGAGCCCCTTCGAAGAAGCCAATGTAGCTCAGCTGGTAGAGCAGCTCACTCGTAATGAGCAGGTCAGCGGTTCGAGTCCGCTCATTGGCTCACACACAGAACGCCGCCCCGGTGACAGCGCCATCGCTGTGTCCGGGGCGGCGTTCTGTTTGGGGCCCTGCGCCGCGAGGAACGAAGCAATTTCCGTCTAAGGCACTTTCTTCATTCGGGGAAGGAACGAGAAGGACCCGTAGGGCCGAATGAACACTGGCACGGTGATTGACGGGTTCCTCGGCGCGAGCATAACCGCCTCTCAGGGGTGGATCCACCTCGAAGCTTGCCTCAGGCAAGCGGGTAAGGGGTTTCATTCGGGGTGGTTCCACCGAGGCAGGCCTCCGGGCCGCCTTCCTCTCAGTGACCGTCAGGGTTGAGGAAAGGTCCCGCCTTTCAAATCCTCTGCGTGACCGTGCGGTCGAGGAAGGACTTATGCGCGATAGCAACTTTTTTCGAGCCCCGACAGGCTCGAAAAGTTTAAAAAGCAGCCCAGTCCCGTAAGACTGGGCTGCTTTTCTTTGGGTCAGCAACTCGGGGAGAAGGCAAGCGAGCGGAAGAGCTTTTGGCTCCCGGAAGGAGCCCGGTCACGGACGGGGACCTCCTCGTCGATGATCCTGACGTTGCGGGCATGCGGCCCTTTGGGTCCGTCCACAAGCTCGAACTCTACGGACTGGCGGGTGCGGAGCACCTTGAAATTCCGATCGAGCATGACCTGAGAATAGTGGACGAAGATGTCGGGTCCGGCTTCGGGATGTTCGATGAATCCGAATCCTTTTTGTGCATCGAACCACTTAACGACACTGCGGCAAATAGCCATGGTACACCTCCTTAGCTGTGAGATGGGTTCACTGTGAAGAACGAGACTCCCTTCCGGAAGCCTGGGTGGACGCTCACACGAATGAGCCCTTCTCAGCGCCGGGGGCACAAATCAGGGTAGGGGGCTTCAACGAGCGTGCCGGCCACAAACACAGTTTCTGTGCCGAATAAACGAGCATCGGACCCTTCGGGCACTGTGGAAGCATCTCGAGCAAAGAGCAATCACAGGCCGATCTGATTCCGGAAGCGGGTCCTCGGGGATCGAAGGATCACTGGGAAAAATTCCCATAAACAGGAAATATTCCCATACTTAGGAAAATTTCCCGGATACGAAGGACGTGCATAAAGACCTCTCTACACGAGCGGATACGCTCCGGTCTTCGGGAAGAGATCGTCGATCCGAGACGGCCCGAAAAAGCCGAGAAAGCGACGAAAGCCCGCATCGGAGCAGACGTACGGAAGAAAATAATTCCGTACACCGGGAAAGAATACCCGACCACGGCTTCCGTATGCCCGGGGCCGTTGCGTGGGACCGGAGAGGCGATTATTGACCGGGAATATGCGCGTACACCGAGGTCCGGCCCGCCTCGTCGAAGGCGACCACGTCATAGGCTTCCACGTAGCTGCCTTCCATGCCCGGCGAACCGGTGACCATGCCGGGCACCGAGAGCCCTTTCAAAGCCGGACGCTCCTCGAGAAGTTGCCGGACGTACTGCGCCGGCACGTGCCCCTCGATGACGTAACCGTCGACGATGGCGGTGTGGCACGAGGCCAGATCGCGCGTGACGCCATACTCCGCCTTCACCGGCGATACGTCGCGGAGATCGTGCGTCTCGACCTTGAAGCCGGACGCCTCCATGTGTTCGACCCATTTGGTGCAGCACCCGCACGTCGGTGATTTGTAGACGATGACGGTAGGCTCGGCCTTGCCCTGGAGCGTGAAGGCCAGCACGAGGATGACGAGCAAGGACACACCGCTCAGCGTGACGATAAGCTTTTTGTTCATGAGAAGGAGGCTATGGCAGAAGGGAAGCAAACGCCGGAAAAACCGGGTCGTGATTTTCACCCTATTGCTGGAAGGGCAAAATGTTTCCTTTTCAGAGACCTCGGAAAAGGTGACCTCTACCTGTAGTCGCTCGTCGATGCGTTTGGTTGCCGGTCCCGTTCACAGTTTCACGGCTCGCGTCCGGAGCGACGGGGCGTACCAGAGCAAAGCCACCAGCCCGATGATGGCGGTTTGCGCGAGAACGGTTTCGAGCGTCGGGTAGAAGCCGAGCAGGTCGAAGCGCCAGGAGAAGGGCGTCTGGGTGATGGAGAGCAGGCCGGTCTCCTGGAACGCGTGTATTCCTTTGCCGATGAGGATCACCGAAAGGATGCCCATCACGAACGAAGAGTAGCGGAACAGACTCCGGATGGGGAGGCGCGCCGAATACCGGAGGAGTACGGCGGCAAGCACGAGCACCAGAGCGATGGCGAGAAGGGCGCCGCTGGCGATCGCCATTTTGCTCCGGGTCCCTTCCTCGATGGTGAGGGCGGAGAGAAAGAGCACCGACTCGAAGGCTTCGCGGAAGACGGCGAAGAACGAGATGGCAGCGAGCCCGAACAGGTTGCCGCCATTGAGCGCCTGCTTGACGCGGACGTCGATGAACTCTTTCCACTTGTGGATCTCGGTCTTGCTGTGGAGCCAGAAACCCACGTAGAGGAGCACGATGACGGCGAACAGGGCGATGCCGCCTTCCATGAGCTCACGCCGGGCCGCTCCGAGTTGAATGAGGAGGTCGGAAAAGAACCAACCGAGCACGCCGAGGCCGATGGCGAGCATCCAGCCCGCATGAACCCAGCGCATCGCCTGCCGGTTTTTTACGGCCCGGAGCACGCCGAGGATCGCAAGGATGACGAGAAAAGCTTCCAATCCTTCCCGGAGGAGGATTGAGGCGGCCATGAGGAAAGAGAACCAGAACGAGCGTTCCTGTCGGTCCAGCGTGTCGCCTGCGCGAAGCAAAAGCGCCTGCGCGTCGTCGACGGACTGACGGACCGTCTCGACATCCTTGCGGTGGTCGATGGCGCTGCGGACGGCCATCATGCGACCTTCGAGTTCGCTCGTCAGGCCCGGATCGTCGGCGCGCAGGGAAGGCTCGACGGGTTCGACGCCTTCGAGGTAGGCGAGCACGGCCAGTCGCCGGGCTTCATTGGGTCGGCCGGACGTGTACGCGGCAAACGCTTGATCGAGATACTCCCGGGCGAGGGCGAGCGTGCCGCCGGGCAGGGCGAGCGGGGCGGCGGTGCGGAGCGCAGCCATCGCTTCTTCCGGAGCCGGGACTTGCCGCGCTTCGAGCAGCCGCGTCAACTCGGGATCGTTCGAGGCGGCGACTTCTGCGAGCGATACGACGTCTTTGAGTGCTTCGGCGCGGCTCGAGGCGGCGGGATGCGCCTGCGCCGCCTGAAGCGATTTGACGAAGAACGCCAGATCCCAGACTTCGCTATCGCTGAGCTTCGGATGGGCGGGCATGGCCGTCCCTTCGACGCCCATGCGGATGGTGTTGTACACCTGGAACGGTGAGAGCGAAGCCACCCGCTCGCCTTCGACGAAGTTCGTGGGGCGAGGGTCGAGGCCGCCGGCCAGGGGACCGTCACCCGCGCCGGCGGCGCCGTGGCACGAGGCGCACGTGGCCGCATAGGCCCGTCCGCCGTCGGCGACGCTCGGCCACGACAACGGCGCAACCGCAAGGCCCGAGCCCCGGATCACGGCTTCTCGAAGCGCACGCGCCCCTTCCGCCACGGCCTCGGGATCGGCCTTCGCCTCGATGAGCGTCCTCAAATCCTCACTCCGCTCCGTGAGCCCCTCCTCTGCGGAAAGGACCCCTTCCTCGATGAGCGAGGCAAGCATGAGACCGGCCGTGCGACCAAAATCGCGCATCTCCTCATATTCCGCCTCATTGACGACCTTGCCCCCCGAGACGGCATACGGATAATCTTGCCCGAGATAGTCGAGGACGTGCACGAGAGCGCGCGCAGAGGGTTTGTCGGCTGTTGCTTCGGAGGTTGCCTGCGCGTGCCCGAGGTACGGCACAGCGCCCAGAATCATTGCGAACATCAGCGAGCACAAGGCGCGCCGGCGCGGAAAAGAGGCGTGGGGCATGAGAGAAGGAGGGCCTGTTTCTGTTGGCTCTTAATTTAGACTTGATTTAAATAAGGATGCAAGACCCCTCGAAGAGTTCCTGTGAAAAGAACGAGGAAAGGAAGGGGATTTTGCAAAAAAGCTGGAGGGAAAGGAGGCGAAAGCTGCGTCAGGACCGGTGCGGAGAGGCGAGGTGTGGGTCGGCGTGGCGCGCGCGCCATCGGAAGAAGGTTTCCGAATTCCCGAAAAGATCGCGCGAGGTCGGGTTCGTGAGCGCCCACCGATAGCCTTCGCGGGCAAAGCGGAGGTTGCGGTCGCTGATGATCTCGTCGTCGGCGAGCCATCCCGCGCGGCGCATGGCCTCCCGACGGAGCGGCACGGGGAACGGATACGCCCCGGTCAGAGCGAAGAGCCGCGAGGCCGCCTCCCCGGGCGGGAGCGCACCGGATGCGGCGGCGTCGAGGAGCGGCTCGGCGCGCTCGAAGAAGGCGCGATAGTCGGGGTCTTCGTGCGGGGTGAAGAGCGGGTCGGGGACGCCGTCGTCGAGCAGGGCGCGGTCGCCGGAGGTGGAAAAGTCGGAGAGGGCATTCATGAGTCGGTATTCCGTGAGGATGGTGCCGAGCGCCCATACGCGCGCCCACGCATTCCACAGGTCGAAGTCCACCCAGGCGGCATACGAGCCCCGAACGAGCCGGTCGTTGTAGGCGAGCACGCGGCGATGGAGCGTTTCGAGGGGCCTGAAGGCATCCTCCGAAAAGTCGCCGCTGTCGAGGGCGGCGAGGAGCGGATCGATGAGCGTCTGAAGCATCTCCAGCGTGTTGATCAGTCCGCGGGAGTACAGGGGGTCGACGAAACCGGCGGCGTGCGCGGTCAGGCTGTACCGGTAACCCGTGCACCGGCTCGAGGTGTACTGGAGCCTCCCCGTCGAGACCCACGGGCGCACGGCGCGCGCCTGCCGAAACTGCCGGGCTATGGCGGGAAAACGGTCGAGGAACGCCTTGAACTCGTCTTCGGGCGGCCCGTCGGGCTTGGGATACCTGCGCGGGTCGAGCGTCAGTCCGACGCTCACGAGCGGGTTGCGGGAAGGTTCGTAATTGTTGAAGGGGATCACCCAGAACCACCCGCCCTCGAAGACGTGATGGAGCGTGCATTGCTCCCAGGAGAGCGAGAGGGGATTGCGGTCCTGCTCGAATGGGGCCACCTCGACCATGTGCGTGAACAGGCAGCGCGAGTGATGCCGGAGCCCCGGCGGCGTTTCTCTGAGGCCGAACTGACGGGCGAGGACGCTCCGGAAGCCCGTCCCGTCGACGACGTACTGCGCCCGGATCGACCCGCCGCCCTCGAGCATGAGCGTCGCGCCGTCCCGGTCGATGGCCACGGAGGCGACGCGCGTGTTCAGGCGCGGCGTGACGCCGTATCGCACAGCGGTGTGAAAGAGGAATGCGTCGATGTCCTGCCGGAAAAGGTGGTTTTCGTCTTTCGAACTCGTGCCGAAGAGGAGGCCTTCGGCAGGGTCGTAGTCCCGACCGGGGCGGTGATAGGCGAAGCCGAAGGCGCGTTTGATGCCGCACGTCGTGCATACGCGCTCGGCGATGCGGTCCGGATAGGCGAGGTAATCGATCTCCGGCACGTCGTGCCGCTCGGCGAGGGCGGAGAGGAGGAGCGACGTGTGGGGGATGGTCGATTCACCGATGGCGAAGCGGGGATGCGCGCCGGCGTCGATGATCGCCACGCGCACCCCCTTCCGCGCGAGGATGGCGCCGAGGATCGTGCCCGAGAGCCCCGCCCCGAGGATGGCGACGTCGAACGTGTGGCCGGTGTTCAGTTGCATGATGCGGCGTTCTGTGGGTCGGGAGCAATCCCGAGGTCAGTGACGGATGACGGCTGCGCCCCAGGCGAAGCCCGCTCCGTTCGTGGTCACCATCACCGTGTCACCCTTGCGGATCAGCCCCTCGCGGACGGCGTCTTCATAATTGAGCACCATGTCGGTCTCTTGAAGATGCCCGTGCCGTTCGAGCCCCGACGTATAGATTTTGTCCGGGGGAATGCGGAAGCCCTGACAAAAGCTCCGCTGGTCCCACGTCGAAAAGGTCGGATAGATGAAATAGTCGACGTCCTTCATCTTCAGCCCGGCCTGTTTGAGCGCCCCGCGCATGACCCGGCGGAACATGAAGAGGTTGATGGGGATGACCTCGGCGTTGAACTTCGGGAGGTCGCTTTTCATGTGGAGCCACGTCGGGCTTTCTTCCGCCGGATCACGGTGGTGGAAGCCGGGGATATACCACACATCGTGAAGTTTGCCGACGGTGGCCGTCTCGACGCCGAGGATGACGCGGCGGTCGTGGTTTTTGCGGAGGAGGGTGGCGCTCCCCCCGTCGCAGATGACCGTGATGGGATAGTAGGTATGGTTGCGCGCGGGGGTTTTGTCTCCGGTGAAGAGGAGGGCCGTGTGGAGGCGTTCGTCCCCCCGCATCCAGGCGAGGACGGTTTTGAGCGTGGCGTGGAAGCTGGCGCACCCGCCGGTATTCACGGCCGTGGCGAAGGCCCGCCGCGCGCCGATCGCTCGCTGAACGAGTCCTGCAGCCGACCACGTGGGCGCGGGATAATCCTCGGGGATGCTCGTGAAATCCACGATGAGGTCGATCTCCCCGGGGTCGATCACAGCCTCGTCAATCACCCGGCGAACGGCTTCGAGTGCGAGGTCGGCGGCGGCCGATTCCCCTGCCACATGCACGGCCTCGATGCCGATGTCACGCTGGAAATCCACATCCGCCGAGAGTCCGCCGGCGGGGATCTCCTCGTCGCGGAAGACCTCTTCGAGGGGTTTGCGGGTGGGGGGAAGGTAATATGCGGAAGCAAGGATGCCGACAGGCGTGCTCATCGGGGCGGTCCCGGTTTGTGGAGGATCAGGACGGGGAGTCGAACGCGAGAAGCCCGACGCCGTACATGAAGCCCATGCCGTGGGAGCACAGAAGCGCGGTGTCGCCGTCGGCGCGCGCCTCTACGAGCGCGAGGTAGTTCCGCACGAAGTCTGAGCCCTGCACGTGACCATGGTCGGAGAAGGGCGCGTGAACGGCCCGGCTCGGATGGAGGGCGAAGGCATCCAGGAAGGCGTCACGGTCGTGGGCGGAGAGGTTCGGATAGACGAAAGCGGTACGGTCGTCACGCGCGCGTCCGGCGCGGGCGAGCGCGTCGTCGGCGAGGCGTTCGAGGGTGGACCACTTCGGCGCGGCTTCGAAGCGCTCCCGGTCGAGGTGGAGGCGGTAGAGGTCGGGGCGATCCGGATGGGCGAGCGCGCCTCCGGGAATGAAGCACACGTCGTGATAGTCGCCGTCCGACCACAGTTCGACGTCTAGGACGCGGGTTCCGGGGGCGTCGCCCTGGAGGAGCATCGCACTCGCTCCGTCGCCGAGGACGATCACGGGCGCGTCCGGGTTG
Organism: Rhodocaloribacter sp.; assembly: GCF_056451265.1. NCBI lineage: Bacteria > Pseudomonadati > Rhodothermota > Rhodothermia > Rhodothermales > Rhodothermaceae > Rhodocaloribacter > Rhodocaloribacter sp. The sequence continues at coordinate 60,569 of NZ_JBWOPL010000045.1, forward strand.
AGGATCCGGTTGCCGGGGATGGTCACGTCCGCCGCGACGAGCAACGCCGTGTGCACCCGCTCGTCGCAGCGGATCAGGTCGGCGGCAGCTTTGAGGGCGACGAGGAAGTTGGTTGCGCCGCCGCCGCTGAAGCCGAGCGTGAAGGCTCGGGTGGCGCCGAGTTCATGCTGAAGCTTGTTGCTCATGTTCCACGCCGGCACGAGGTATTCCTGTGGGAGGATGGAGAAGTCCACGATCACGTCGACGGTCGAGGCATCGACGCCGGCGCGTTCGAGGGCGTCGCGGGCAGCTTCGAGCGCGAGGGCCGAGCCCGTTTCTCCGTCGCAGAGGCGCACGCTCTCTACGCCGAGTTTCTTCGCCGTCTCGGCCGAGAAAGACGCGCCTTCCTCCCGGAAGAGGGTATCCACGCGCTGCCGTCGCGCCGGAAAGCGGCAGGCAGCGGATCGGATGGAGACGATGGCGGCCATGGAGTGATAGGGGAACGTGCAGGATCAGCGGATGCGTCATCATACACATCGGCCGGGCAAAAGCAAACGTTTCGGAGAATAAGGCGGCGCGTGGGCAGCCCGGAAGACCTCAAGCCTCCGTCTTCTCCCGGATCACTCGGGCGATCTCCTGGACGGAGATGAGCCGGAAGAGGTCCTGCGGCTCGATCATGAGGTCGTATTCCTCCTCCATGAACTCGACGAGGCTCAGCACCCGGATCGAGTCGATGATGCCGCTTTCGACGAGATGCGTGTCGTCCGAGAGGTCGTCCGGGTCGGCGTCCGGAAGATACGTCTCTAAAATAAAACCTCTGACCTGCGTTTCTACGGATGAGAGGGTTTCCATAACCGTTCAGAAAATGAGAGGATCAAAGGAGCCGGGGCGAGAGCCGGCCTGAAAAGCTCGACAACGGCGTCTCCCGGGCGACCCGCTCGATGGATATCGGCGGTATAAGCCTATGAATAATAGCATTATGGTACGTATATCGCCAGAGAAAGGCAAGCCGCGAAAGGGGCTTGGGAACGATGGTTCCGGAGGGCGGCGCATCGTTTGCATCGACCGGTCCGAAGGGCCCGCAGCCCGGGTCAGGCCACGGTAGCCGCCGCCGGCTCGGTCTGTTCGATCAGGGCGGCCAGTTGCTCGTCTGCGCGTTTCTGCCACCGGAAAAGGAGCAGCAGAAGGATGCTGTTCAGGACGAAGATCTCGAACGTAAAGAAGATGTACAGGTTGCCCAGCAGAAGCGACGCATAAAGGACGATCATACGCGTGTTCGTCGTGAGGGCATTGTAATATTTGAGAAGGGGCTTATTCAAGCGGCGATAGGCTTCGCGGAGCCAATCCGGGAAGTCGGGGCCGAAGCGTTCGAGTGCCTTCCGCTGAAGGGCGATGGATTGTGCGCACCAGCGCTCCTGCCGCGTGGTGTACGTGATGTACCCTCGCATGAGGAGTTTCTCGATGGGGTTCTTTCGAAAACTGAGAGCGGCGTATTCCTTTTTGAGCGCTTCGGAGATTTCCAGTTCGGCTTTTCCGGGGTCGTAGACGAAGAAGAGATAGGCGTTGCGGTAGAAGTCGGCGAGGGTGCTCTGATACGAGTGCGTGATGCCGGCGACGGCGGCGATGAGGAAAGCCCATCCCGTGCCGGTCTCGGCGACGAGGCGAAGGCCGAGGAAGAAGTAGAGGCTCGTGAACTTGGCGTTGTCCGAGATGCCGTCGAGCATGCGTCCGAGCCGCGAGCGCATGTCGGCCATGCGGGCGAGTTGCCCGTCCGCGCCGTCGAGGGCCTGGCCGAGCATCCAGAACCCGATGCCGAGGAGGTTGAGCCGGAGGTCGTTGAAATAGAAGAGAGGGCCGGCCATCATGCCGACGATCATGCCGATGACCGTCACCTGATTCGGCGTCATGTGCAGACGGTGGGCGAGCACGGCAAGCGCATAGCCCCAGGGACGGTAAAGGTAGATGTCGACGATCTCCTCAACGTCGCGCGCTTTGTACGTCTTTTCTATACGCCCCATAAACTCCGTCTGCCTCAGCGTCGAATCGATGCGTTGGAATAAAAAACCGGTTCGTCTTCGCGGGAAGATCGCTCCGCCGGAAAGAAGGAAAAGAAGCTGCGCAACCGCACGACGCACGGGATTGCCGTCGGGCACAAAATACCTTTTCTCAGGGATATTTGCTTCGATAAGCCGCCCGCTATCCGGCGCAGGTCACACCCTTTTGCCCCGAGCGGGTCGTTGCGCGCCCTTCAACGGGGCAAGGCGGGGGAGGTTCGTGACGCCGGCGGGCGATTTGGGCAAGTGCCCGTCGCTTTCATAGATTGGGGCCGAACGTTTCATCTGAATGCACAGGGAATCCATGAAAGAAATCCTCGTCCCCATCGATTTTTCCGAAATGACGGCCGCCGTCCTCGACGTCGCCGAGCGCATGGCGCGCGCCTTCGGCTCGAAGCTTCGGCTCCTTCACGTGGCTCCTCCGGACATCTCCTACGCGGGCCTGGATGCCTCGCCGAAGGAGGTGCGGGATCATCTGGCGGAGGAGCTTCGCGAGGAACACCGGCGGTTGATCGAGATGGCGGATGCGCTCAACGAGCGCGGCGTTCCGGCCAGGGCCTTGCTGGTCGAGGGCGTCCCGGACGAGGAGATCGTGGCGCAGGCGAAAGCGCACGACGCCGAGTTCATCGTGATGGGTTCACACGGGCGCAGTGCGTTGTTGCAGGCGTTGCTCGGCAGCGTCAGCGAGGGCGTCATCCGGCATGCGCCGTGCCCCGTCACGGTGGTGCCGCATGCCTCGAAGGTCGGCTGAACCCTGGGCTGCCTGCCTCAGGACTTCTCTTTGACATTTGAGAGGATGACCCCGAGGAGCGCTTCCTTGCGCACGAAAAGGATCACCCCTTCATCCGCTTCCTGCATCAGCGGGATGCTGACTACCTTCTCGTCGCTCTGCATCACGCGGCCGAGTTCGTGCAAAAGCGTGACGCCCTTGTCCGTCTCGAAGGCTTTCGTTTTCTGGCCGTTTGTGAAGTAAAAAGTGGCGCGTTTCTTTTTCATGGGATCCCAAGTATGTTAAATGCTCCGGAATGCGTCCTTTTCGAGGGGGTCAGGTTCGGGAGGGTCCGACGAGTCGGCGGGCGGCGGCGAGGGCGGAGGAGACGAAGGCCGCCGCGCGCTCGGTCTGCGATGCGGCGCGTCCTTCTCCGACGAGCGCTTCGGCGGTGAGGACGGCTCCGGTCCACCCTTCGGTGTGCCAGTGCCCGCCGCCGTCGAGGGGGGGGAGCGCGGGATGCTCCGGATACGGCCACGGCGTCACGTACCAGTACGGCGCGGCATAGCTCCCGTCACCCGGCTCCATGCCCACGCCGATGCTTCGGGCTTCCTCGGGGTCTTTGTCCGGGTCGAGGGTGAGGAGCACGGCGAGGTCGAAGTGGTGGGGCCAGCACCGGGCGGGAGAGGCGGTGGGCTCTTCGGCGCGAACGGCTTCGAGGAGGAGGTGCGCGTTGGCAAACCACCGTGCCATCTCGGCAAAAGCGGGCGCGGGCGCTCGGGCGAACGCACCGCCGTCGCCGACGGGATGGGGCGGCATCTCGTGATCGGGACGGACGAGCGGCTTGTCGAGCGCGCCGTCGGTGTGTTCGGCGAGGCTCATCGCGAGCCACGTGTATCCTTCCGTGAGCGTATGCCCGTCGAGCGGGAAGGCCGCCACGGCGACGTTCAGGTCGTCGAGGAGGAGGAGCGTCAGGTCGGCGGGACGGAGGGCGGCGCGGTACGAGGCGGGGCCGGGCGTGCGGCCGGAGGCGAGCACACAGCCGTCGTTCTGCCACGTGAGACTGACGTGGCTCCAGTCCGGGGCGGGGTCGAGGTGCGTGTATCCCACCGAAGCGGGGATCTGCGCGGCCCAGTGAAGCTGAAGACGCGCGTCGATGAGGGTCTCGGGGGGCGGCGTGCCGAGGCGCTGCCAGAAGTCGAGGGCGGAAGTAGGGAGTGACATGGGCGGAGACGAATGGAAGGTGAGGATCAGATGAGCGAGGGGTCGGCCATGACCTCTACGAGGGCGGGACCCTGATGCGCGAGGGCGTGACGGAGGGCGTCGTCGAGCGCTTCGGGATCGGTGACGCGGAGGCCGAACGCCCCGCAATTATGAGCGAATTTAGCAAAATTCGGATTGTGGAGGTCCGTCTGCCAGACGTCCCATTGCCCGGCGCGCTGTTCTTTCGAGATTTTGCCGAGTTCGGCATTGTTCAGCAGGACGTGGGTGATGTTCATGCCGTACTTCACCGCCGTGGTCAGTTCCCCCATGTATTGGCCGAAGCCGCCGTCGCCGGAGATGGAGAGGACGGGACGGCCTTCGAAGGGCGAGCCGGCCTCACGGGTCGCCGCCCACGCGCCCATCGCCGCGGGAAAGCCGAAGCCGATCGAGCCGAGATAGCCGGACATGAGCACGGCCTGCCGCGCACATTCGAAGTATCGCCCGAAGGAGTACGTATTGTTGCCCACGTCCACGGCGATGATGGCGTCTTCCGGAGCCTGACGGGTCAGTGCGGCGAAGATCGAGGCCGAGTTGAGGCCCCGTCCGCGATCCTCGGCGAGGCGGCGCGTTTTCTCCGCCCGCCAGAGCGCCCACCGCTCGGCGATCTCGGCGCGGTGGTCGAGGCTGTTCGTGCCGCCTTCGAGGCGCGCTCTCATGAGGGTCGTCGTCACTCCGATCTCGCCCCAGACGGGCACGTCCACCGCGTGAAACTTGCCGAGGGCCATCGGATCGAAGTCGACCTGGATGGTCGGGATTTTGTCTGTGATGCCGGTGTGGTTCGAGAAGCTTGCGCCGAAGACGAGCAGGAGGTCGGCTTCGTTCATGAACCACGAGGCGATGGGGGTGCCGCTGCGACCGAGGACGCCGCATCCGAGCGGGTGATGGTCGGAAATGAGGCCTTTCGCCTTGAACGTCGTGAGGACGGGACAGGTGAGCCGCTCGGCCAGATCGGTCACGGCGTCCATGTGGAAGCGCGCGCCGTGGCCGACGATGATGACGGGTCGCCGCGCCGCGCGCAGGAGCGTGAGGGCGCGTTCGAGCGAAGCCTCGGGCGGCGCGATCGTGCGGGGCGTGAGGCGTCCCTCGGGCGAGCCTGCACGGGCGCCTCCGGGGGCCGGGAGCTTCTGCACTTCGTCGGGAAAGATGAGATGCGAGACGCCCCGGTTGAGAATGGCGCTTTTGCACGCGAGGTTGACGAGTTCCGCGTGGCGGCTCGTGGGGAGCACCGTCTGGCTCCACTGGGCCACCTTGCCATAGGCGGCGTTGAGGTCCACCTCCTGAAACGCGCCGGGACCGAGCACCTGCGTGTCCACCTGGCCGGTGAGCGCGAGCACGGGCGCGCGATCGACGTTCGCGTCCCAGAGGCCGGTCAAGAGGTTCGTCGCCCCCGGCCCGGCGATGGCGAGGCAGGCGGCCGGACGCCCCGTGAGCTTGCCGTAGGCCGAGGCGGCGAACGAAGCCGCACCCTCGTGACGGATGCCGTAGTACGAGAGACGTCCCGCCTCCGCCTGCCGCCGGAGCGCATCGGCGAGGCCGAGGTTCGAGTGCCCCACCATGCCCCACACGTGCCGGATGCCCCACTGGACCATCGTCTCGACCATCACGTCGGAGACGGTCGCCGTGTGCGGCGGCTCCTCGGCGAAGCCCACATACACGCCGTCCTCCCGCACCTCGACGGGGAACGTCGGTACGCCGTCGTCATAGCCGGGCGCCTTGCCGGTGATCGGGTCGAAGTCCCAGCCGTGCCACGGACAGCGCAGCACCCCATGCTCGATGGAGCCCTCGCCCAGAGGCCCTCCCTGATGCGGGCATCGGTTGTCGAGCGCGCCGAAACGGCCTTTGTAACGGGTCATGCACACGGTGGTGTGCGCGCAGGTCACCTGCGTGACGCCGCCCTCGGGCAAGGCGTCGGGGTCGAGCACTTTGAGCCAGCGCAGCTTCTTCGGGGTCACAGGGTCGGACATGGTTCTTCGGGATAGGGTCGGTCCTCTGCGGAAATCCCGCGGGGGAGGTGAAGATCAGGGCAGTGCCCTCCATAAACTAGGTGATACGCGACGGAAAAAAAGAGGGAAGAGGAGTGAATCGCGCCGCGCTTCCCGGATACGTGCGCAGAACCGACATTCCGTTTCCGAACGGTTGAAATGCATCAGAGCCTTCCCCGATGGTAATTATAATCTTTGAGCACGGTGCGGAGGAACGGAACGGGCGGCAGGTCCGAGGTGAGGCCCATCTTTCGTTCGAGCGCGGCCTTCATCTTTTGTCCGAGCGCCTCGGAGGCGGGGGTGCGGCCCTCCGCCCGGATCGTGTTGAGGACCTCGCGCGCGGTCTCCACGTCGGCGTCCGTGAGCGCGTCGAGGTCGTCAAAGGTGGGGGTGTAGTCGTCTTCGAGGCGCGTGTACAGGGTGTCGCCGAGGTGGATGCGGGGAAGGACTTTCACCACCGTCGTGCCCGCCGCCAGGTCGCCGAGGCGCTGTCCCGTATCGGTCACGAGCACCGTCGCCACCGCCGCGAGCCCGGACGTGAGTTCGACGTCGATGAACCGGAGGAGCCATCGGAGAAGATACTGCCCGAGCGTCGGCTGCCCGCCGTCGAGCCGGACGACCTTGATCCCACGGATGCGCTTGCCGATGCTTTGCCCGTTCATGAACACTTCGGACACGAGAAAATAGAGCAGGTAAGGCAACGATCCGACGATGAGGAGCGCCTGCGAATCGAAGAAACCCGCAAAAATCATGAGGGCCAGAACGTAACAGATCAAGAGGAAATAGTCGATCATGGCGGCGAGAACCCGGTCGCCCAGGCCCGCCACCTCGAAATCTATCTCGACGTTCTGAGCCGTTCGGATCTGTACGTGCGACATAGCGCGTTACTTCGTTATTTCGTTTATTCGACCCTGCGATTTTCCGGAAAGAGCCGCCCGCGCCCCGGAGTCGTGTCAATCTAAGAAATCCAGATCGGAAGAGGCGCCGTGCAAGAAGTAGCCTTTCTTCGTCAGAATGCGGAAAAGTGGGAACAGTTCGAAGCGCTCCTGCATCGGCGCTCGCCCGCCGACCCGGATCGTCTGGCCGAACTGTTCGTGGAGGTGACGGACGACCTCTCGTATGCGAAAACTTTTTTTCCGGAGAGCAAGACGACTCGGTATCTGAACGGGTTGGCGGCGGAGGTGCATCAGGCCATCTATCGGAATCGGAAGGAGGATCGGGGGCGTCTCATTCGGTTCTGGAAATACGAACTCCCCCGCGAGGTCGGGCGAGCGCGCAGGGAGATGCTCCTCGCGCTCGTGCTCTTTCTCACCTCGGCAGGCGTGGGCGCGCTCTCGGCGGCGAACGACCCCGGCTTCGCGCGCCTCATCCTCGGCGATGCCTACGTGAACATGACGCTCGACAACATCGCGAAGGGCGACCCGATGGCGGTCTATAAACAGATGGGCGAACTCGACATGTTCCTCGCCATCACGGTCAACAACGTCTGGGTCGCCTTCAAGGTCTTCGCAATGGGATTGCTCTCGTCCTTCGGAACGGCGTATCTGCTTTTTCAGAACGGCGTGATGCTCGGCGCCTTCCACGCGCTTTTCTTCGAGCGGGGGCTCCTGCTCGACTCGCTGCTCGTCGTGTACATCCACGGCGCTCTCGAAATCTCGGCCATCATCATCGCGGGCGGGGCGGGGTTCGTGATGGGCAACGGTCTGCTGTTTCCGGGGACCTATTCCCGACGGGTCTCGTTCATGCGCGGGGCCCGCCGCGGCCTTAAAATCGTCATCGGACTCGTGCCGATCTTTGTGGCGGCCGGCTTCCTCGAAGGCTTCGTCACACGGCACACCGAGATGCCTCCGGCGCTCGGGGTCTCGATCATCGGGGCATCGCTCGCGTTCATCGTGTGGTATTTCGGAATCTATCCCCTGCGCGTCGAGAGGCGAGGTCCATGAAGGACGAGTCCCCCATCGAGTTCCGCCGGAAACGCGATTTCGGCGAGGTGCTCAACGTGACGTTCCGGTTCATCCGGCAAAACCTGGCGCCCCTGTCGAAGAGCCTGCTGTTCTTCGTCGCGCCCTTCCTCGTCGTGGCGATGCTCTTCAACGTGGCGGTGCAGATGCAGGTCTTCTCGGGCGGCTTCCTGAACGCGGACGGACAGACCCTTGCGAACCTCTCCGGGCTTCTTTTCAACTATGCGGGCATCCTGGTCTTCAGTCTCCTCGCGGGCGCCATGGCCTGGGCGGTGATCCTGGGGTTCATGCGGTTGTACGAGGCGCATGGTCCCGGCGGCCTTACGGTGAAAGCGGTGTGGGAAGCGGCGCGCGGGCTATTCTTCGGGATGCTCGGGACCGTCGCTTTTCTCCTGATGAACCTCTTTTTGATCTATTTCCTTTTCATCTTTTTCGTCGGCTTCGGAGCCGCGGTGTTCGCACAGGCGGGAGCGATCGTCGCGGGATTTTTTACGTTCGTGGCCGTCGTCGCCTTTCTCGCCGCACTGGCCTACGTCGTGACGGTTTTCGCGCTCCTTTTTCCGATGCGGGTGTTCGAGCGGATCGGTCTCATCGAGGGAGCGGGGCGATGCCTTAAGCTCGTCCGGGGCTACGGGTGGCAGACGTTCGGCGTGATCGTTATCTCATGGATCATCTCGTCGGTGCTCGGAGGCATTTTCAGCATGCCCTCGGTGCTGCTGTCCTTTCTTCAGGGGATGAACACGCTGGAGGGCGACGGCTCGGCGTTGCGGGTGTTGCTCGTCGTCTCCGGCGTGCTCGGGGGACTGGCGAGTTCACTGCTCTACAGCATCCCCATGGTTGCGACCGGGTTGCAGTATTTCAACCTCGTCGAGCGGAAAGAGGGGGTCGGGTTGATGGCGCGTATCGAGCGTCTGGCGGAGCCGGAGACGCCCGGCGAAGCGGACCCGGACGGGAGCGCGGGAGCGGAGCCGGAAGGATGAGGCGCGACGTGGCTCAAGACGCAATCGGTCGTTCGCGGCGCCGGGCGGGGCGGGCGCTCGTCGCGGCGCTCATGCTCGTGTCGCTGGCCGCGACGGCGCGCGGGCAGACGCCCGGGATCCGAACCGACACCGCGGGCGTCGTCGTGCGCCGGCCGCCGCCGGAGGCGCTCGAGCCCTTCCGGACCGACCCGGCTTTCGACTACGACCGATCCGCTCCCGAACGGCCCTCACTCTGGACAAGGATCAAGGCATGGCTGTGGGAGCACATCTTTGGCCCCCTCGGCGCGTCGGCTCTGCGGCCCGTGTGGCGCTTCGTGTATTACGGCGTCGTCGCGGCGGCGATGGTGTTCCTCCTGCTTCGGCTCCTGCGCATGGACGTCCGCGGGGTGCTCCGGGGGGAAAGAAAGCGCATGCGCACCGAGGATCTCTTCGAGGAAGATCTGACGACGGCGGACTTCGACGCGCGCATCGAGGCGGCGGCGGCGGCGGGCGACTACCGCCGGGCCGTGCGCCTCCTGTACCTTAAAGCCTTGCGTGAACTGGCCGACCGAAACCTTATCGTGTGGCGGCGGGAGAAGACGAACCACGCCTACGTGGACGAACTCCGACACGCCTTGCTCCGGCGGCCGTTCGCCGAACTGACGTACCTTTTCGAATACATCTGGTACGGAGCCTTTCCGGTGGACGAGGCTGCCTTCGGGCGGATGCGCCGCGCCTTTGCCCGCTTCGGTGAACATCTCGGGGGGGAGTGACGGATGCGCCGGGACGAATGGAAATACGTCGCGCTCCTCGCGGGGCTGATCTTCGCCGTCGTGGCGCTCGAGCTTTTCGGGCCGAAGCCGGTCGATTGGACGGAGAGCTACGTGCGCGACGACGCCCGGCCATACGGCGCGCGCATCCTCTACGAACTCCTGCCTTCGCTCTTCCCGGAGGTCCCCGTCACGCCCGTCGTGCGCCCGCCGTACCTCGTCCTCCGGGACTCCACGCGCGTGGGGACGAACTATCTTTTCCTCACGAGCGTGTTCGCGCCGGATCCTGCCGAGACGGAGTCGCTGCTCGCCTTCGTCGAGCGGGGGAACGGGGTCTTCGTGGCGGCGCACGAGGTGAAGGGGCCCTTCGCCGACACGCTTCGTCTGGAGACGACCCGTCGTTTCGGCGCGATCCTCCCGGCCGACCCCGGCGAGCGGGACACCGTCGCCGTGGGCTTCACCGCCTCCACGCTCTCCGACGCGGCGTATCGGTATCGCGCCGGCGTCGTGCGCGCGTACTTCTCCCGCTTCGACACGCTCCGCGCCGTCGTGCTCGGCGAGGACTCCGCCGGCGAGGTCAACTTCCTACGTTTCGATCGGGGGAGGGGGGCCGTGTTTGTGCATGCGCTCCCGCTCGTCTTCACCAATGCGAGCCTCCTCGACGGCGAGAACGCCGAATATGCCTTCGCGGCGCTTTCGCACCTGCCCGTCCGTCCGGTGCTCTGGGATGGGTACCTCAAACCCGGGCGGACGGAAGCGCGCACGCCGCTCCGGTTCGTTCTCCGCGATCCGTCGCTGCGGCAGGCGTATTATCTCGCGCTCGCCACCGTGCTGCTCTTTATCTTCTTTCATGCCCGGCGGCGACAGCGCGTCATCCCCGTGATCCCGCCGCTGGAAAACACGACGCTCGAATTCGTCGAGACCGTGGGACGCCTGTATCTCGATCACGGCGACCATGCGAATCTTGCCGACAAGAGAATCACCTATTTTCTCGATTACGTGCGCCGCCGGCTCCGGCTGCCGACGAACCGCCTGGACGAGGCGCTCATCGGGCAGGTGAGCGAGCGCTCCGGCGTCCCGCTCGACGAGGTGCGCGCCCTCTTCGACGCCATCGCCGAGGCGCGGGCGCCGTCCAAACACTCGGCCGAGACGCTCCTCCGGCTGAGCGCGCGTCTGGACGCCTTTTATGAACAAAGCCAACGATGATCGCCCTGTCTTTCTCATTCGCATCCGGGACCCCGCATGGAGCAGGAAAACCTCTTTGAAAACCGCATCGACCTCTCGGGGCTGGAGGGCGCCGTCGCCCGCGTGCGCGCCGAGGTGGGCAAGATCATCGTCGGACAACGGCGCATGGTGGATCTGCTCATCGCCGCGCTGCTCGCCGACGGTCACGTGCTCATCGAGGGCGTGCCGGGCGTGGCCAAAACGCTCACGGCGCGGCTCCTCGCCCGCACCGTGTCGGTGGCGTTCACCCGCATCCAATTCACCCCCGACCTCATGCCCTCGGACATCCTCGGCACGCCCGTCTTCAATCCGAAGGCGACCGAGTTCGAGTTCAAACGCGGACCCATCTTCTCGAACCTCATCCTCATAGACGAGGTGAACCGCGCCCCGGCCAAGACGCAGTCGGCGCTCTTCGAAGTGATGGAGGAGCGGCAGGTGAGCATGGACGGGACGACGTATCCCATGGCGCGTCCTTTTCTTGTTTTCGCCACGCAAAACCCGCTCGAACACGAGGGTACCTACCGTCTGCCCGAGGCCCAGCTCGACCGCTTTTTGTTCAAGGTAGAGGTCGGCTACCCGACGGAGGCTGAGGAGGCGGCGATCCTCGCGGGGCATCATGCCGGGCGCGGCCCGCGTCACCTCGACGCCGTCGCGCCGGTGCTGACGGCGGAGGAGTTGGAGACGTATCAGGGGGTGGTGCGAAGGGTGCACGTCGAGCCGAACCTGATCGCCTACATCGCCGCGCTGACGCATCGCACGCGCGACCACCGGGCGCTCTACCTCGGCGCTTCGCCCCGCGCCTCGCTGGCGCTCATGGCCGGCGCAAAGGCCCTCGCCGCCATGCAGGGCCGTGACTTCGTGACGCCCGAGGACGTGCAGGCCGTCGCCTATCCCGTGCTCCGGCACCGCATCCTCCTCACGCCCGAACAGGAGATGGAAGGCCGCCGACCCGATGACGTCGTGAAGAACATCCTCGAAAAAGTAGACGTGCCTCGGTGAGTCTCACGGCAAAAATCCGGTCTCCCCGGGGAACGCCTCGGGGGAGATTTCTTGACGAAAAGGAAGGCGGGGGAGCATGGGTTCCGGAGCGGGGTACAAGATCTATTGATGCGATGCTCCCGTCCTCACCGCAAAGGGGTCCACGTATGATGACCGAAGACGCCGAAGTGGTTGCGCCGCCGGAAGAGGAAACGACCTCGCGGCAGAAACGGAAGACGAAGGCGTTCCACGTGCCCAGGTACAACGTGGTGCTCCTCGACGACGACGACCACACGTACGAGTACGTGATCGAGATGCTCATGAAGCTCTTCGGGCACTCGATGAGCAAAGCTTTCCGCATGGCTCGCGAGGTGGACATGAGCGGACGCGTGGTGGTGGAGACGACCCACCGGGAGCGGGCGGAGTTCAAACGAGATCAGATTCACGCCTACGGCGCGGACTGGCGGATCCCGGAATGTCGGGGCTCCATGTCGGCGGTCGTCGAGCCGGCCTCGTGAGCCCTTCGGAGCTACCGGACGGGCGGCGACGAAGCGGAAGGCATGGGCGTTGCCGAGGCCGACCCGGCGGGACGAATCCCTCGACGCAAGGATCGGGCGTCTCGGCTTTTTTTCGGTCCCGTTCTCCGTTATCTTGGCGAAGCGCGGAGGCAGCCGGACAGACACACGTTCCCGGCGAAACCGCGCGTCGTCCCCTCCCTTCACGCAACGAAGACGCATCCATGAAACGCATCCTCTTTCTCGCTTTGATGGCGCTCGTGTCGGGTTTCCCGGCGCACGGGCAGGATCTATCCGCCGAAGAACGGACGGCGATTGCCGGAGCCGAGGCGCTTGCGCCCGAGATTCGCCGGATGGCGCATGCGTTGTGGGATTTTTCCGAGACGGCGCTCGAAGAGACGCGCTCGGCGGCCCTGCTCATCGAAACGCTCGAAGCGGAAGGCTTCACGGTGGAGCGCGGTGTGGCCGGGATGCCGACGGCGTTCGTGGCGAGCTTCGGGAGCGGAGCGCCGGTCCTCGGCATCCTCGCCGAGTATGACGCGCTGCCCGGCGTGGGCAATGCCCCCGTGCCCGAACGGCAGGCGCGCGACGACGGCGTCACGAGCGGGCAGGGGTGCGGGCACAACCTCTTCGGCGCCGGGTCCGTCGGCGGGGCCATCGCCGTCAAGCGCGCCATGGAGGCCGAGGGCATCCCCGGCACGGTCCGGCTCTATGGGACCCCTGCCGAAGAAACCGTCGTGGGCAAGGTGTACATGGCCAAGGCCGGCCTCTTCGACGACCTCGACGCCGTGGTCGAGTGGCATCCGTACACGGAGACCCGGGTGGGGAATAATACCGGGCTGGCGATGAACAACTTCACGGTCGAATTTTTCGGGCAGGCCGCTCACGGCGCCGCCGACCCGTGGAACGGACGCAGCGCCCTCGACGCCGTCGAGATGATGGACTTCGGCGTCAACCTCATGCGCGAGCACATGCACCCGACGACGCGCATCCACTACGTCATCGCCGACGGCGGCGGCGCGCCGAACGTGGTGCCGGCCTATGCACGGGTCTGGTACTACGTCCGCGACATCAACCGGGAACGGGTGGAGATGTATTATCAAAAGGTGCTCAAGATCGCAGAGGCGGCGGCGCTCGGCACGTTCACCGAGCACCGGGTGCATCTCATCACCGGCGTTCATGAATACAACCTCAACCGCCCGCTCCAGGAGCTCGTTCAGCGCAATCTGGAGATCGTCGGTCCTCCCGTGTTCACGGAGGAAGAGCAGGCGTTTGCGCACCGACTTCAGGCGTTCCTCGGCGTGGACGAGGACGGGTTCGACGCCGAGATCAAACCGCTGGCCGATGCCCCCGAACCCGTCAGTGGGGGCTCGACGGACGTGGCTGAGGTGAGCTATATCGCGCCTACGGTCGGGTTCAACGTGACCACGGCGGCGGCGAACATCCCTTGGCACAGCTGGGCGACGTCGGCCTGTCACGGCACGGAGGCAGGCGTCAAGGGCGCCGTGGTGGCGGCGAAAGTCATCGCGCTCACGGGCGTCGATCTGCTCACGGACGCCGACCTGCGGGCGCGGGCGCGGGCGTATTTCCTCGAACAGACGGGCGGCGCGCCCTACGTGCCGCCGATCCCGCAGGATCAGGCGCCGCCGCTCCCGGAACCGTCGAAGAGCGACGGTTGAGCATGCATCAGGGCGGTGGAGGCAGCGTGAAGCAGAACGTCGCGCCGGCGCCGTCGGACTCGACCCATATCTCGCCGCCGTGCACCTCCACGATGCGTTTCACCAGCGCCAGCCCGATGCCCGTGCCCTCGGTCTTGTTGTCGAGCCGTTCGAAAAGGCCGAACACCTTCTCGAAGTACTGCTCGTCGATGCCGGGGCCGTTGTCGCGCACGCGCACTTCCACGTGGTCCCCCAGGTTTGTGCTCCGGACCTCGATGCGCGGTTCGGGCTGATCGCCCATGAACTTGACGGCGTTGTCGAGCAGGTTCTGGAACACTTCGCGGAGGCGAAGCCGGTCTCCGTAGGCCTGCGGAAGGTCGGGTGCGATCTCGAGCGTGACGCCGCGCTCTTCGAGCTGCCGGGCGACGAGGGCGGCGGCTTCTTCGGCCAGTTCCCTCAGCGAGACAACCTCCGGCGGGTTCGTGATGCGTCCGATCCGCGAGAGTTCGAGCAGGTCGTCGAGGAGCCGTTGCATCGTCTCGGTCGCGTTGGTGATGTGCCGAATGTCGTCCCTGACCTTCTCTCGCTTGCCGGAGAAACAGTCTTCCTCCAGCAGGCCGAGGAATCCCCGGATGGTGAAAAGCGGGCTCTTGAGGTCGTGCGAGACGGTGTATGTGAACTGTTCGAGTTCGGCGTTCTTGGCTTCCAGCTCCGCGATGAGTCGTTCCCGCTCGGCTTCGGCCTGTTTGCGTTCGGTGACGTCGGACATCACCCCGCGCGTGCCCACGGGCTGCCCGTCCAAGAGGATGACGCGACTGGAGGTGCGCACGTGCCGGATGCGGCCGCGCTTGTCGAGGATGCGAAACTCGAAAGGCTCCTTTTTGCCTGCCAGCGTGCGTTGAAAACTCTCGAAGAGCAGCTGGCAGTCGTCCGGATGAACGAACCGGGCGAACGGTTTGCCCAGCACCTCATCGACGGTGAAGTCCGAGAACCGCTCGACGGCCGGACTGACGTAGGTGAAGCGTCCTTCGAGGTCGATGGCGAAGATGACGTCCTGCATTTCTTCGACGAGTTGTCGGTATCTCATTTCGCTCTCCCGAAGCGCTTCTTCGGCCTCTTTCTGTCGTGTGACGTCTCGAAAGACGATCTGTGCGGCGGGGCGCCCCTCGAAAGTAATCGGCGCGCCCATCACCTCTACGTCGATTCTGGTTCCGTCGAGGCGTATGAATTGCTCCAGCATGATCGACGCCTCTCGTCCATGATGGTAGAGTTCATCGACCCGGGTCCTGGCCAGGTCATGAAACTCCTTGTCCAGGAAATCCCAGATGCATCGTCCGAGGAAGTCGTCCGGGGAGGCGCCTCCGAGGGTGTGGACGGCCGCTTCGTTCATGAAAACGATGGTTTCGTTTTGATGAACGCCGATGGGAATGGGAGATCGCTCGACGAGCGCCTCGTAGCGGCTTTCAGTTTCTCGGAGCGCGGCTGCGGTCCGGGACGGTGCGACGATGCACTTCCAGAGGGTGGCGAGGTGGGATTTGAATCCCCGGGGGCGGTTCATCGGTTCTTTCGAAGATCAACGGCGGCGTCACAGCAGTGGGCCGGTGGCGGGTTTGGTACGTAAAGATAAGGGATGGCCGTTCCGAAAGGGCTATCCGGAAACGATGAAATCGAGCGAGGGCCCCGGGCACTCAAAGGTCGCCGTTTGCCTCGGCCAGAAAGGCTTCGTACAGGCTGGTCAGCACCGGTTGCGCCACCCGGTATTCCGCGACGATGAGTTCGACGTATCCGGCCATGGGTTCGGAGAAGGGGGCGTCCCGGGAGGTCGCCTCCAGCGCTTTGCAATAGGAGGCGAGGCGCATGTGTCCGATCACTTGACTGCTCGATTTGAGAGAGTGCGCGGCGTTGTGGAGGCCCAGGGCATCCCGCCTCTTCCGATGCTCCACCAACGATTCGAGGAGTGCCGGAGTGGTTTCCAGATAGCTTGCGAGCAGCGCCGCCAGAAAATCGGGCACGGCGTCGTCGAGGTTGAGGAGGCGCCGCCGGATGGAGCGCCGGAGCGCTTCGGTGTCCCGCATCGGAGGGGTGGGTGCGCCGGGATATTCGATGAAGAAGGACACGGTAAACCTTCGGAATGGATGCGAAGTAGTCGTTTAGGGTGTGGGGACTCTCGTGCGCGCTCTGAGTATCGACGGTCGTGAAAGAACCTATAGAGGGGCCGGCTCCGGCCTTGTGAATCTTCTTCGAGAATCAGAAGGAAAGGTATGCTCCGGCCTTTTCAATTCGCAATGATCGTGTCGAGCGGAACCCAGATCTCCTCCATGCGATAGCCTGCGCCCACGAAGCCGAAGCCGTTCTCCACGTTCGACATCACGCCGGGCTGTACGAGGACTTCCGCATCGAAAACACCGCCGGGCGGTTTCCACTCCGCATTGGCGGCGATCATCCGGATCTTCAAGGAGACGATCTTGACCGGCGTGCGCGGGTCGAGGGGGAACCGACGCTTCAGTTCTTCGCGGATGATGCGGAGGTCTTGCGCCACGTTGAGTTCGAGGAGCCAGCCCTCGGGGGTGAGCCGTTGTCGTCCGTCGTACGAGAAAGAAGCCGTTTCGCGCCGGATCTCGGCATTGGATCGAAACCGAAACGTGTAGGTGATCTCGATGCGGATGAGGTTCGGCACCTGCGGCGGCACGATGATGGAGAAAAGGGGGGGCGGCGTTTGCGTCCGGGGAGGGAGGATCATCTCGGCGAAGGGCGGCACGGTCGCCTCCACCTCCGTGACGGCGCCGTCGGAGCGGGTGACTTCGAGGCGGAAGCGGTGGCCGAACGGCGCGGGGAACGGCGACCAGAAGACGTGCGCGTATTGCCCGTTCGCCTCTCGAATGAGCGAGTCGCGCCAGGCCTGCTCGGAGCCGTCGGCCAGGTCGAGCGAGCGAAAACGGGCGTCGAGGGGGACGGGCTCGGCGGGGGTAAGGACGGTCTCGATGGGGAAGACGCGCACCCACTGCGTGTCGGCCTGCGGGGTGAGCACGCCGAAGAGCGTGAACGGGCGTTCCGTGCCGAGCACGGCGGTGACGTCTTCTTCGCATCCGGTCGCCAGCAGCCCCAGGAGGGCGAGCAAGGGGAGGCACGCGCGGAGAAGGCCCCTCCGGTCGCGCCCCCGGGCGCTCGGTCGCTGCGCATCGTGTTCGTTCGTCGCCGTCATTCGAAAGCGAGTTTGAGACCGAAGGAAGGAAAAAGCGGCAGCTGATCGGCTCTTCGAAGCGTGAACACGTCGAAGAAAAAGATATTGCGGCGGTCGTACACGTTGATGAGGCTGAACTGAGTGGAGAGGGTGGCGCGTCGGAAGTGGAAGGCGCGCTCGACGGAGAAGTCGAGCCGGTGATAGGTGGGCAGCCGGGCATTGAAGGGGCGCTCGTAGATGACGCGCCGGGAGCCGGGGATGCGCGCGGCGCTCCGGACGTCGTCGATGAGGGCGAAGCCGTCGAAGCCGATGGCCTGACTGAAAGGCAGCCCCGAGCCGAAGGCCCACCGGGTCGAGACTTCGAAGCCGTAGAGCTTGACGCTCACCAGGGCATTGAGCTGATGCCGTCGGTCGTGGGGCGGATGGAAGGCGAGCGTCTCCGTGCCGTACCAGAGCCGGAGCGACGCCTGCTGCGCCTCATACCGTGTGTTCGAGAAGCCGTACGTGACATAGGCGTAGAAATGTGGTCGCCGCACCTCGGCGCGGAGGTCGAAGCCGTACGAGCGCCCGGTGGCGGGCTGGAGGTTGGTCGTGAAGCGGGGAAAGGCCGTCCACTCGGCGATGAAGAGGTTCGAGAGCTTTTTGTAGAACCCCTCGGAGGAGAGTTCGAGCCACGGAGTGGGGGTGACGCGGTAGCCGATCAGCGTGTGGAAGGCGCGGGGCGCGCGTCCGGCGCGCACGTCGTCGAGGTCGGTGCGGGGGCGGGGCACGTTCGTCCAGGCCGTGAAAACGCTCGCGGCGTCGCGGCGGTCGCTCAGCCCGAGGACGGCCTGATGATAGACGCCCGCCGCCGCGCTCACCTGATGCGGTCCACGAGCCCAGATGATCCGGAGGCGGGGTTCGAGAAACGGATCGAAACGGACGTCGAAGAACTGTACGCGAAGGCCGGGGCGGATGCGGATCCCCGATCCCACGTGCAACTCGGGCTCGACGTACATCGCCGCATGCTCGAGCCGCTCGTTTCGAGCCTCGATGTTCTGGTACAGCCCGCCGAGTGCGCTCCTGAGCTTCACGATGCGCAACGACACCCCCAGGTCGGTGTCGCTCTTGTCGCCGAAAAACGTTGCGTCGGCGGCGAAATGGAGGTTTTCGATGGTCGAGGAGCGGACCGGGGCGTCGCGCGGGCCGAGTTCGGTGGGCAGGCGCGAGAAGGAGATGCGGGCGTCGAGCATGAGGGGCGTGACGCTCGGGAGGCTGAGGAAGCGCACCCCGGCAGCCACGTTTTTCCAGCGCACCTCATCGGGAGGGAGGCCGCCGGTGTCGCGGTCGAGCACGCCCCGGTCGTGCGTGCGGAGGAAGATCGCCGAGAGCCGGCTCGAGCGGCTCACGATGCCGTGGAGTTTGACGAAGAGGTCGCCGAAGGCGAAGGGGAGCGGCTCGCCGACGAGCGATTCGGCCCCCCGCTCGACGAGCGACTCCCGCACCGAGGCGAGCACCGAGAGCCGGTTCCTGAGGATCGGACCTTCCACGCGGACGGCGCTCACGAACGGCGAGAGGGTGGCCGCGCCGGAGAAACGCCGGTTGTTGCCGTTGCGCGTCGTCACGTCGATCACCGAGGAGATCCGCTCGCCGAACTTGCTCCCGAAGCCGCCCGCATAGAGGTCGGTGCGGTTGATGATGTCCGAGGGGAACGCGGAATAGAAGCCGAGGATGTGGAAGGGTTGATAGAGGAGAATGCCGTCGAGGAGGACGAGGTTCTGGGAGGGCTCGCCACCCCGGACGAAGAGCTGCCCGCCCCGGTCGCCGACGGAGACGACGCCGGGGAGCGAGGTGAGCAGCCCCGCGAGGTCGCCCGAGAGGTCGGGCGTGGGCACGAGGTCGATGTCGCGGGGGCGGATGGTCTGCTGCCCGGCCGTGACGCGCGCCGCGCCGGTCGTTCGCTCCGCCTCGACGAGCACCTCGCCGAGCGCGGCGTCGCCCGGGTGAAGGGCAAGGTTGAGCGTGCGCGTCTCGTCCGGTCGGAGGTCGAGCGTGTCCGCGATGGGACGGTATCCGATGAACGAGGCGCGGAGCACATACCGTCCCGGCGCGAGGTTCGGGACGAAGAAGAGCCCGTCCCGGTTCGTCACGGCCCCCCGGAAGGCGCCCTGCGCGTCTCGAAGCGCCACGTTGACGAGCTCGAGCGGCTGACCGTCCGTCGCGTCGATGACGAAGCCGCGCAGGGTAGCCGTCTGGGCCCGAGCGCCGGCGGCGCAGAGCAGGACAAGCACAAGCGCCGTCGCCGCCGGCCGCAACGCATAGGCGGAAGGCGCGGTGACGCGCGTCCGTGAAAGGCCTGTTCTCCGGAACCGGGGCATACGTCGCTCCGTGGCGTGTGCACATGCATCGTCACGCGCCAAGGTAGGCATCGGCGGGGAAGAAGGGGAGGCAAAAACCCACGACGTGAGGTCATGCCCGGCGAAAGACTCTCCTCGCACGACGGCGGCCGGCGGCCTACGGGTTCTGTTGCTTCACGCGTTCGATGATCTGCTCGAAGGCCTGGAGCGGCTGCGCACCGTTGAGGAACTCGCCGTTGATGAAGAACGCCGGCGTGCCCGTGACGCCGAGCTCCACGCCGAGCGAAGCTTCGGCATCCACCTTTTGCGCAGCCGCCACATATTCGGGCGAGGAGGCGTCCTCCGCGCACGTGGCCCACGCGTCGAGGTCAACCTGCGTGCCGGCAAGCGCTGCCCGCGTCCGTTCGAGCACGTTTTCTTCATTCACCTGATTCTGGTTCTTGAAGTAATAGTCGTGCAGTTTCCAGAAGGCGGAAGCGTCCTGCTTGGCGGCGCACACCGCGCCGATGGCGGCCGGACGCGCCCACGGGTGGAAGTTAAGCGGGAAGTGTGCATAGGCGAGCTTCACGTCCTCGGGATACTTGGCCAGCACCTGCTCGACCGTGCTCGAGGCCCGCGCGCAGTACGGACACTGAAAGTCTGAAAATTCGACGATGGTGATCGGAGCGTCGGGATTGCCGCGCACGGGGAAGTCTTTCACGGCGGCCATGAGTCTGGCCTGCTTCTTCTCACGCTCGGATGCTTCGGCGCTCGCGATCTCTTCGACCGACAGGCTCACGTCCAGCGGACCCGCGGCGATAAGATAGAGCTGCTTGTCGTCCGTGGTGACCAGAAATTCCTGGGACTGACGACCCCGCTGGGCCAGGTACGTAAAACTGCCGCGGTCAAGGCCGGGGAGGGCGCTCGGCACGAGGTCTCCCATCTGAGGATCGAGGCGGGCAAGCTGGGGGAGCTGGTGGGTCAGGTTGGCAAGGATCTTCGCCTTACGGGCTTCCGTCACGTCCGGAGTCTGACCGTTGACCCTGGGGTTGCAACCCAGCATCAGGGCCGTAAGCGCGGCCAGCGCAAAAAACTTTTTCATGTATTCGAAGAACGTCAAGGTGAGCGTAGATTAATTCCCGGGACGACATCGACCGACGCGGCCTTGGGGGTGAGGGGAAACGAAAGTCCGGAGACGAAGCGCTCTCGGGATCGAGACAACGCCCAATTTTAGCGCAAAGGCCTCGCGGGGTTCCGATATTGCGGGAAAGGGGAAGCAATTGTCTGAAAATGTGTGAAAGAGCCTGAGAACAGGAAACTGAAGCGAAGGGCAAAAAACATTTTCTTTTCCGCCGGGTTAGCCGTCGAGCACATTTGAGAAAGGGATCGGGTTATGAAGACACGGCAGACATGGATGGTGCTCGCGATGGCGTGCCTCGTGGCGAGTGCGCCGGGACGAATGAGCCGGGCGCAGACGCGCGTGGACGGCGAACGGCTCTTGCGACACGTGGAGACGCTCGCGAGCGATGCTTTCGCCGGGCGCGCCACGGGCACGAAGGGCGGAGCGAAAGCACAAGCATACGTGCAGCGGGCGTTCGCGGACCTCGGCCTCGAACCTTTCGGCGCATACGTGCACCCCTTCAAATACGAGACCCGGGGCGGACGGATGATCGAGGGCGGGAACGTGCTCGGCTTCGTGCGGGGGACCGAGCGCCCCGACTCTTTCATGGTCGTCTCCGCCCATTTCGATCACCTCGGCGTGCGCGGGGGAGAGGTCTATAACGGCGCGGACGATAATGCTTCGGGGGTGGCGGTCCTTCTCGAGGCAGCTGCGTATTTCAAAGCGCATCCGCCCGCTCACTCGATCCTTTTCGCCGCGTTCGATGCCGAGGAAGCGGGACTGCGCGGCGCACGCGCTTTCCTGGAGGACCCTCCCGTGGATCCCGCCGCCCTCGTCCTTGAAGTCAACCTCGACATGGTGAGCCGAAGCGAGAAAGGAGAGCTTTTTGCCGCCGGAACCCATCAGGCGCCGTACCTCAAGCCGTACCTCGCCGAGGCGGCCCGGCGGAGCGCCGTCTCCCTCCGTTTCGGACACGACCGCCCCGAACTCGGGCACGACGACTGGACTGCGGCCTCGGACCACGGCGTGTTCTTCGAGGCAGGCATTCCGTTCGTATATTTCGGCGTCGAGGACCATCCGGACTATCACCGGCCGTCGGACGACTTTGCGCGCATCTCGCCGAAGTTCTTCGTTGCCGCCGCCGAGACGATCCTCGACGCGCTCGTCACTTTCGACGCCCACCTCGGCGCGATCCGCGCGCGCGCCGTCCTCAACCCCTGACGGACCCCTCCATGCTCACCGTTCAGGCGCTCATCGTCTATCCGATCAAATCGACGCGGGGATGGGTCGTGCCTTCGGCGGAGGTGGAGCCCCGCGGCCTCCGGCACGACCGTCGGTGGATGCTCGTCCGTCCGGACGGCGCGGCCCTCACCCAGCGCGAGTTGCCCCGCCTGGGACGCATCGCGGCGATGCCTGCCGGCGAAGGCCTCCGGGTGCGCGCGCCCGGCCGCGCCCCGCTCGACGTCCCGACTCCCGGCTCCGGGGCCCCGCGCCTCACCGTGACCCTCTGGAAAGACCGCGTGGCGGGGACGGTGGCCGACGACGACGCGCACCGCTGGTTCTCCGAATATCTCGGTGTGGAGGCGCGGCTCGTCTATATGTCCGGGCACACCGTGCGCCCCGTCGACCCGGATTATGCCGTGGGGGCGTCCCACGTAAGCTTTGCCGACGGGTATCCGCTTCTTTTGACCACCACGGCCTCGCTCGAGGATCTCAACCGCCGCCTCGAAGCGCCCCTGCCCATGCGTCGGTTCCGGCCGAACGTGGTCGTCGCGGGGGCGGAGCCGTACGCCGAGGATCGCTGGCGCACGATCCGCGCGGGGACGGTCGATTTCCACGTCGTCAAGCCGTGCGCCCGGTGCGTGGTGACGACGACCGATCCGGAGACGGGCGCGCGAGGGCGCGAGCCGCTGCACACCCTGGCGACGTACCGGCGAAAAAACGGAAAGGTGTATTTCGGGCAGAACCTGATACCGGACGGGCCGGGCACGATCCGCGTGGGCGATCCGGTGACGGTGCTCGACGAGGGCGCGGCGGTCGTGGGGACGCAACGGTAAAATAATTGCCGGTCTCTTTCGTTTAAAAACTGATCTTTCTTAGATTTGGCAAGCCCGGGAGCACGTTCGGTCCGGGAACCGTTATTGCTCCTCGCCGATAAAATTTCTTCCAATCCAAAAACGAAGGAGGATCAGCTTTCAGGACGGTCTTTTTTGCCTCTTCAGGCGTGTCCCCTCACCGGGGCCCGAGGCTCCGTGAAGCGAGTGGCTTCGAGACGTCTCGTCTCGTCCGGGGCGGAGGGTCGCCGGTATGACCGGACACGTGCTCGTACTCAATCAGGATTACCGCGCGCTGACGATTTGCAGTGTGCAGCGTGCGGCGATCCTGGTATTGCTTCAGAAGGCGGACCTCGTCGAGGCGCTGCCGGAGCGGTATCTACGCTCGCCGAGTTGCCGGCTCCCCTGGCCGAGCATCGTGCGCCTCAAGGCGTACGTCACCGTGCCGTACAAGCGCATTCTGCTCTCGCGCAAAAATGTGCTCCGGCGCGACCGGTTCCGGTGTCAGTATTGCGGAAGCCGGGATCGCCTCACCATCGATCACATCCTCCCGAAGTCGCGCGGCGGTCCGGATTCGTGGGAGAACCTTGTGGCGGCCTGTGTGCCGTGCAACAACCGCAAAGGCAACCGTACGCCCGAGGAGGCCCGTATGACGCTCCGGCGCAAGCCCTTTCGCCCCAGCCATATCATGTTCATCCGCGATTATGTGGGCGCCGTGGATGAGACGTGGAAGCCGTATCTCTTCTTGAAATAATCGCCCGGCAGGCGGAACGTCGAAGGCATCCGAGAATACCGATGGCATTCCTGCGTTCGTCCGTCGCCTCGGGCGGACCCGTCTTCACCAATCGGGAAGCATCGTGGCATCGAAGACTTCGCTGTGGATCGCGCGTTTGCTCTGGCTCGCGCCCGCGCTCATGCTCTTTCTGGCCGTGAATCAGACGAAAGTGGCCTTCGACCTCCGGCAGACGCTCCGGCAGGGGATGCCCGCCGTGGCCGAGGTGACCGAGTATCGGCGCGTGGATCGGAAAGATGTGACGAACGCGGAACTGAGTCTCCGCGTCCGCCTCCCCGACGGCGCCGTGATCGAGCACGAAAAGATGGCGCTTCCGTACACGTTGGCCTTCATGGTGGAAAAGGATTCGCTCGAGGTGCGGGTGCTGCCCGGCGCGGATCAGGAGATCGTCATCGCCTCCATTGCCGCCACACAGAGCCGTATCGCCGCCATCAATGCCGCGATCAGCCTGTTCGGCTTTTTCTTCTTCGGCGCCGGCGTGTTCTGGTGGAACCGTTACCTCCGGAAGAAGGGCGATCCGGCCCTTCGCACGCAGGCGACGCCTCCCGCGTGAGCGGCGCGCGATCTATCGCGCCATGGGCCGTTGCGGGGTCGTCGGCTCGTCGGGGTAGAGCGGTCCCACCCAGTCGGCATACCCGTTGAAAATCTGCGTCGGGATGCGCTGGATGTCGTCCAGGGTCCGCATGAATTTCTCCGAAGCCTGGCTCCATCTCGGGTGCGGGATGTTCGGGTTGACGTTCGAGAGGAACCCGTATTCACTCGGCTGGAGGTCGTTCCAGAACGTGCCGGGACGGCGGTCGAGAAACTCGATCTTCACGATGGCTTTGGGGCCCTTATAGCCGTATTTCCACGGAAGCGCCAGCCGGAGGGGCGAGCCGTTCTGTTTCGGCAGCGGCTCGCCGTACAGTCCCGTGGCGACGAAGGCCAGCTCATTCATCGCTTCGTCCATCCGCAGTCCCTCGTAATACGGCCACTTATAGAACGACCGGGACGCCCTGATGCCCGGCATCTGATCGGGGCGGTTGACGCACTCGAAACGGACGTAGGTCGCCTTCGAGAGGGGCTTGCATCGTTCGATGAGCTTGCGGAGCGGAAAGCCCGTCCACGGCACGGTCATCGACCAGGCTTCCACGCACCGGAACCGGTACAGACGCTCTTCGAGGTCCATCGACGTGATGAGGTCGGAGACGTCCATCTTGAACTTTTTCTCCACCAGCCCGCGCACCTCGATCTCCATCGGGAAAGGCTCGTACGCGCCCGTGACGGGCCAGACGTCCTTGAGGTCCATCGAGTTGTTTTTGAACTCATAGAAGTTGTTCCAGGAAGCCGACGCGAGGCGGTCGGTGACGGGGCGCTCGGGGACCTTGAAGTTGGCGTTTCTCGGGGCCGGATAGCCTTTGCGCGGGGCGTTTTTCGGGATGGTGTCGAGCGGGCCGCCGGAGGTCGGGAAGCGGGCCGCGCCGCCGGGCTCTCCGGCGCACCCGAGCACCGTAGGAGTAGTGACGAGGGCTACGCTCCCGAGTCCCAGTCGCTTGATGAAGGCGCGGCGGCTTCGATAGAGCTTCTCATCGGTGATCTCACGCTCGCGGGCCTGCCATTCAGGGCGGAGGAGGATGTTTGCCATGGTTCTCGGTCGGGTCGGGTGGATTGGGAAGGCGCTCGTTCGAAGGAGACGTCGCACGAAAGGTCGGAATTCAGACGCGGAAAGGCGAGGCTTGTTACCGGGAAGGAGCCGTACCGAAAAAATATGAACCTTCGTGATAGAAATGTGAGAAAGGGGGCTGCGGGTTCGTATCGGCGAAGAACCATCGGGGCGGAGGCGGGTATATAGCCGCTGAGCAACGTTCCTTGTGACACTGACTACGACTGTTGGGGGTGCCCCGTTCGGCGGGGCTGAGAGCAGACCCTTGGAACCTGATCCGGATGATGCCGGCGTAGGGAAACAGCATGCTCATCGTGGAACGGCCGGCGCTTCGACGCGCCCGCCCGCCCCGCTTGCGCGCGCCACCCTCATCAGTCGCGATGACGGGTGGTTTTTTTATGCACGCAAGACAGGGGGTAACGATGACGTACGGTATACGATGGGGCCTGGCCGCGCTCCTGGCGCTTTCGATCTCGGGTTTGGGCGCATCCTCGGCGCGGGCGCAGACGGCCTCGGTGCGGGGCGTCGTGCTCGATGAGGCCGATCATCCGCTCGCCGGCGCAAACGTATGGCTCACGGAGGTGAGGACGGATCAGCTTCGATACGGCGAGGCAACGGACGTCGAGGGAACGTTTTCCTTCGATCGGGTGCGGCCGGGTGCGTATCGGCTCGTGGTTTCGTACCTCGGCTATGCTTCCCATGAAGACACGCTCGACGTGGCGTCCGGCGAGGCGCGCGCGCTGACGATCCGGCTCACGGCGGCGGCGATCGAGCAGCCGGAGGTGGTCGTGACCGAGACGCGGGCGCGGCCTCACCTGACGCCCATCACCTTCACGAACGTCACGGCGCGCGAGCTCGAACGGCTGCCCGCGATGAAAGACCTCCCGGTCCATCTCTCCACGCTTCCTTCGATCACGTACTATTCGGAGAACGGGAACGGCATCGGGTACTCGTACCTCCGTATGCGCGGCTTCGATCAGAGGCGGGTGGCCGTGGCCATCAACGGCATCCCTCAGAACGACCCCGAGGAGCACAACGTGTTCTGGATCAATTTCTTCGACATCGAAGGCGCGGTCGAGGACATCCAGGTGCAACGGGGGGCGAGTTCGGCGTTCTACGGACCGACGGCCATCGCCGGGGCCATCAACATCGTGACGAAGCCCTACAAGCCCTATCCGTACGCCCGTCTCGAAGCGGGGGTCGGCTCGTATGACACGCGCCGTTTCACCGCCGAGGCGAACACCGGCCTGCTGGCCGATCGGTACGTGGTCTACGGGCGCTTCAGCCGGCTCCTCTCCGACGGCTATCGCGACTGGTCGTGGGCGGAGTTCTGGCGCTTCTTCGCGGGCATCCAGCGTTTCGGCGAGCGCTCGACGCTCACGCTTCAGGCGTACGGCGGGCCCCAGCGAGACGGCCTCGCGTTCGCAGGCATCCCGAAGGCGGCCAACGAGCAAAGCATTCCCGACGGCTTCGGCGGCCGGATCGACCGGCGGTACAATTTCAGCGCCTTCTCCGGAGACGTGGAGAAGTTTCACCAGCCCCATGTGGAATTGCATCACGAATGGCGGTTTGCGCCGGATTGGCGGTTGAACCAGGCGCTCTTCTGGATTCGCGGCGTCGGGTATTTCGACTTCGACGGTTCCTTCCGCTCGGCCCGTTACCTGCGCCTGCCCGAAGGCTTCGTGCCGGACGATCAGCGGGACCTGCCCCTCTATCTTTCGAAACCGGAGGCCTCCGTCTTTTTCCGGGCGTTCCTCGATCAGTGGCAGGTCGGATGGATGCCCCGCGTGACGTACGCGAACGGAGACCGGGAGACAACGTTCGGTCTGGAGGCGCGCCTGCACCGTTCGCTTCGGTGGGGGCGTATCGAGGACGGGTCGGGAATCCCTGAAGCCCTCGTCGGTCCGGATAACGACGTGCGTGTGTACCGCTTTCACGGGGAGAAAGCCATCGCCTCGGTATTCGGCAGTCATCGCTTTCGTCCGGCGCGGCGGCTGCTCGTGCAGGCGGACGCGCAGCTCACGTACCGCCACTATCGCGTCTTCGACGACGCCTTCTTCGGCGTTCACTTCAAGAAACCGTACGTCTTCTTCAATCCGCGCGTGGGCGTGACGTACAACCCCGGACGACCCTTCAGCGCGTATGCGTCCGTGGCGCTGGCGAACCGCGAGCCGCGCATGAAGTCGCTCTATGACGGAGAAGAGGCGGGCGCGGGCTTCGAGCCACAGTTCGCCCGCAAGCCCGACGGCTCGTTCGACTTCGACGCGCCGCTCGTCAAGCCCGAGCATCTCCTCGACGTGGAGGCGGGGGCGTCGCTTCGGGAAGAGCGGTTCCGCCTGGCGGGCAACGTCTTCTTCATGGATTTCCGGGACGAGATCGTGCCGAGCGGCGGGCTCGATCAATTCGGCGTCCCGCGCACGGGCAATGCCGACCGGACCCGCCACGTCGGTCTCGAGGTGGAGGCGGCGGTCCGCCTCGCGCCGGGGCTCGACGTCTTCGGCAACGCCACGCTCAGCCGAAACCGCTTCGTCACGTTCACCGAATTCGTCACGACCGACGACGGGGCGACGGTGGGACTCGACCGGAGCGGCAACCCCATCGCCGGCTTCCCCGAACGGACCGCCAACGTCGGACTGACCTATCAGTGGCGGGGCTTCACCGCCTCGGCGCAGGCTCGGATCGCGGGAAAGCAGTTCATCGACAATTCCGGGGGGAAACTTCTTGACGGCGCGCCTTCGTCCGACCTCGAAGTGGACCCGTACGTGCTCGTCGACGCCTCGCTTCGGTACGTCTTTCCCGAACGCTCCGCCTTCCGGGGGCTCGCGCTCGCCTTCGACGTGAACAACGTCTTCGACGACCGGGTGCTGCTCTTCGGAAACGTGGGCTTCGGAACGCCGCAGTTCTTCCCCGCGGCCACGCGCCACTTTTTCGCAGGGTTGAAATACACCCTCCGGTGAACGGGCGGAACGCAGTTTCGGCGTCGTCGTTTCGCCGGGGCGGGCGCTTTACAAACGGGAAACGGACATGACGGCATCGGGCGAGGCGCATCGGGATGGAGGGGAGGCGCTCGAAGTGCTCTTCCGCGACGAGCGTTTCGTGGCCGTGAACAAGCCGCCGGGATTGCTCGTGCATCGGAGCCGCGTCGACCGTGGCGCAGACCGCTTCGCGCTTCAGACCGTGCGCGATCAGATCGCTCGGCGCGTCTATCCCGTCCACCGCCTCGACAAACCCACGTCCGGGGTGCTTCTCTTCGCCCTCGACCCTGAAGCCGCCCGCCGGCTCTCGGACGCTTTCGCGCGTCGTCTGGTGCGGAAGACCTACCTCGCCGTGGTCCGGGGCTACCTCGCGCCGTCCGGCGTGATCGAGCACGCGCTTCGGGAGCGGCGGGACCGGATGACCGACGCGAAGGCGCGGCGCGACAAGCCCGCACAGTCGGCCGTGACGGTCTATCGCCGTCTCGCGACGGTGGAGGTTCCGCACGCCGTGGGACGGTATCCGACGAGCCGGTATGCGCTCGCCGCCGTGCGCCCCCGCACCGGGCGAACGCATCAGATCCGCCGCCACATGAAGCACCTCTTTCACCCCGTCATCGGAGACCGCAAATACGGGGATTGGAGGCACAACCGCTTTTTCGAGGAGCACTTCGGGTGTCGGCGGATGCTTTTGCACGCCGCCGCACTCAGGTTCCGGAACCCGTTCACCGGAGCGCCGACGGTCGTCTTCGCGCCGCTCGACCGGGCCTACCGCGACGTGGTCGAGCGTCTCGGCTGGGGCGGGGCGCTGTAAGGGGATGTCCTACCCTGCGCATGCCGGGAGCCCTCACAAACGGCGGCGGAGATCGCATTTATACTGGCGAAAAGCGCGCGTGAGGATGCCCGCGCGGGGAGACCTTGTTTCACGATTCGTCTTTGAACCATGATTCTGGTGACCGGGGCCGGCGGGCAGATCGGGAGCGACCTCGTGGAAGCGCTTCGCGAGCGGTACGGCGTGGACGAGGTGCTCGCCACCGACCTGACGTCGCCCGGCGGCGAAGGGCCTGTCGAAGCGCTCGACGTGACGGACCGGGCGGGCTTTCGGGAGCTCGTCGAACGGCGCGGAGTCGAGACTGTGTATCACCTCGCAGGACTGCTCTCGGCCGTCGGTGAAAAGCATCCGGACCGATGCTGGGAGGTCAACGTGAACGGGCTCCGGAACGTCCTGGACCTCGCGCAATCGCACGGGTTGCGGGTGTTCTGGCCGAGTTCGATTGCCGTGTTCGGGCCGTACACGCCCCGGCACCTGACGCCGCAGGTCACGGTGGAGGACCCCCGCACGATGTACGGCATCACCAAGGTGACGGGCGAGCTGCTCTGTGATTATTACGCGCGCAAGCTCGGCGTGGACGTTCGCAGCCTGCGGCTGCCGGGCATCATCAGCTATACGACCCCTCCGGGGGGCGGCACCACGGACTACGCCGTCGAGATGTTTTATGCCGCGCTTCGGGACGGGGCCTACACCTGCTTCGTCCGCCCCGAGACGCGCCTGCCGATGATGTACATGCCGGACACCCTGCGGGCCATCCTCCTGCTCATGGACGCCGACGCTGCCGACCTGCACGTGCATTCGAGCTATAACATCACGGGGCTGAGCTTCTCGGCCGAAGAGCTTGCCGCTGCGATCCGGGAGCGGATGCCCTCCTTCTCCATCCGGTACGAGCCCGACTTCCGGCAGGCCATCGCCGACACGTGGCCCACGCAAATCGACGACAGCCGCGCCCGCGCCGACTGGGGCTGGCGGCCCTCTTACGACCTCGACGCCATCGTTGACGACATGCTCGGAAAGCTTGGCGCGCGCCTCGGCGCGGAAAGACCGGCGTCTCCCGCCGAAGCAAAAACGCTTGTGCAACCCTGATCCGGTAAAGACCATGATCGAGACCGTCACCTCCGTCTTTCAACGCACGCTCGAAGAGATCCGGGACGCCGGACTGTACAAGGAAGAGCGTGTGATCACCTCGCCGCAGGATGCCCGCATCGAGGTGGGAGAGGGGCGAGAGGTCCTCAATTTCTGCGCGAACAACTACCTGGGGCTTGCCAACCACCCGGCGCTCATCGCCGCGGCGCAGGAAGGCGTGGCGAAGTACGGCTTCGGGTTATCCTCGGTGCGCTTCATCTGCGGCACGCAGACCATCCACAAACAGCTCGAAGCCAAAATCTCCGCCTTCCTCGGCACGGAAGACACCATTCTGTATTCCTCCTGCTTCGATGCGAACGGCGGCCTCTTCGAGACCATTCTCGACGCCGAAAGCGCCGTCATCAGCGATCAGCTCAACCATGCGAGCATCATCGACGGCATCCGGCTCAGCAAGGCGAGGCGCTACCGCTTCGCCCACGCCGATATGGCCGACCTCGAACGCGCGCTTCGCGAGGCCCGGGACGCCCGCATCCGCCTCATCGCCACCGACGGCGTCTTCTCCATGGACGGCGACGTCGCCCGCCTCGACGAGATCTGCGACCTCGCCGAGAAATATGACGCGCTCGTGATGGTGGACGACAGCCACGCCACCGGCTTCTTCGGCCCGACCGGGCGCGGCTCCATCGAACAGCGCGGCGTGATGGGGCGCGTGGATATCATCACGAGCACGCTCGGGAAAGCCCTCGGGGGCGCCTCCGGCGGCTTCACCTCCGGGCGGAAAGAGATCGTCGAGCTGCTCCGGCAGCGCTCGCGTCCGTACCTCTTCTCCAATACCCTTGCGCCCGGCATCGTCTATACGAGCCTGAAGGTGCTCGACATGCTCAGCGAGACGACCGAGTTGCGCGACCGGCTGGCGGAAAACACGCGGTACTTCCGGGACGCCATGACGGCGCGCGGCTTCGACATCAAGCCGGGCGAGCATCCCATCGTGCCCATCATGCTGTACGATGCCCGCCTGGCGCAGGACGTGGCGCGCGACATGCTCGATGAAGGCATCTACGTCATCGGCTTCAGCTATCCCGTCGTGCCCAAAGGAGAAGCGCGCATCCGGGTGCAGGTGTCGGCGGCGCACACCCGTGAGCACCTCGACCGGTGCGTCGAGGCCTTCACCCGTGTGGGCAAACGGTACGGCGTCATCTGATCGGCGGTGGGGGCGTCATGGACCGGACAACGCTCGAAAGGAAGACGCTGTCGTGGATCGGTCAGGCGTTCGCCGTCGTCGGGTTTGCGGCGTCGGTGTTCGTTCTGGGCAGCGCGCTCGTGCGGGGGGAAGGGCTCCACGTCCCCGCCCTTCTGGGCGTCATGCTCGCCATGGCGGTTTTCCTCACGGCCAGGCGCGTGGGGCGCCCGTGAGCACCTCCGGGCGCGCCTTTTGCCCCGGCGCGGCGGAAACCCGGCGGTTCGCGTACGGTATCAGCGCACAGATCAATGGCCCTCGCCCACCGACGTTTTTGCACGTTATGAAGCTTTTCCCCCGCGCATCCCTCACGTTGCTGGCCGCTTGGCTGTGCCTTTCCGGCCTCGCCGCTTCGCCGGTGGCGGCCCAGGAATTCAACTGCCGGGTGGACGTTAACTATCAAAACCTCACCGGCTCCGATTTCTCTTTCCTTCAGGAGTTGCGGCAGGAAATTTCCCAGTACATCAACCAGCGCACCTGGACCGAAGATCGCTATCTCGACTTCGAACGCATCGAGTGCTCGATTTCACTCTTCTTCCAGGAAGCCGTCTCGTTGACGAATTTTCGCGTGCGCCTGGTCGTTGCCACGAGCCGCCCGATCTATGGCACGACGACCACCACGACGGTCGTGCAGCTCAACGATGAGGATTGGCGCTTCGAGTACACGCGCGGCACACCGCTCATCCACGACATCGACCGGTTCGACCCGCTCACTTCCGTGCTCGATTTCTATGCGTACATCATGCTGGGGTATGACTACGATACCTTCAGTGAACTGGGCGGGACCAGGTATTTTGATCAGGCGCGGCTCATCGCCGAGTTGGCGCGTTCTTCGGGAGCCGTTGGATGGACCCAGCTCGGAGGAGATCGGAGTCGGGGAGAACTCATCGCGCAGCTTCAGGACCCCCGCTTCAGTCGCCTCCGAAGAGCATACTTCGACTATCATTTCCATGGTCTCGACGTCTTCACCTCCGACGCCGACGCGGCGCGAAAGGCCGTCCTCGGCGTGCTCGATGAACTGAAGAGTCTCAACGACGAGGTGTCCCGCGCCTACGTGACGGACATCTTTTTCTCTGCGAAGTTCAAAGAGCTGGCGGCCCTCTTCGAAGACTCCCAGCAGCGCGCACAGGCCTACGATCTGCTGACTGAACTCGACCCGTCGCATCTCTCGGACTACGGTTCGCTGATTCAATAAGGGGGCGGATGGCGGATCGAGCGCGTAAGCTGGAGGAGGTCGCAGCGGACGCCCGTCGCTTGATGGACGAACTCGGGCAGGCGCACCTCGGAGAACCCCTGCAGGCACGCGGCTGGACGTTCACCTTCGACCGGGCGCATCGACGCGTCGGGTCTTGTGCCTGGAAGGTGGGGGAGACCTGCGTGCGACGGCTCAGCCTCTCGCGACATTTTGCCCTTCGCCTGTCGTGGGATGAACTCGAGGATACGGTGCGGCACGAGATCGCCCACGCGCTGGATTACGAAACACGCGGCCGGAGCGGACACGACGCCGTGTGGAAAGACTGGGCGCGTCGATGCGGGGCAAGCCCGGAACGCCTGCGCGCCAATGTCTCCGTGGACCCGAACGCCGCCCGGTATCTCGGCGTGTGCCCTTCATGCAGCGCTGAATATCCATTTTTTCGCCGACTGAAGCATCCCCGGGCGTGTGGAAAGTGTTGTGAGCAGAAGAACCACGGGCGCTATTCGGAGGCGTTCCGCCTGGTCCTTTTGGACCGCGTGACCGGTGAAGAGATCTTGTGAGCTGCGAGCGGGCGTCTGGCGCAGGGAAGGTCGCGCAGCGCGCGTCGGTGGGAGAAGCGGGGCGTTTTCCGTAGGTTCGCCCGTATGGCCTCAAACCGGGGTGAGGGAGAAACGGCACGGAGAGATCGTGCATGGCTCGATGGATCGACATACGGGAAGAGCTGCCGGAAGAGCAGGCGGTGGTCTCCGTCCGCGTGCGCGGGCGGGTGCGACCCGGATATTACCGCGTCAGAGACCGGTGGTACGCCCTCGTCGACCTCGACCGATGGCGGATGAAGACCTCGCCGTACTGGGCGGAGGATCGGGCGTGGTATCTGGTGAGTGAGCAGATAGAAGCGTGGGCCGCCGAAGAAGCGGGCTCCCGGTCCCTGTGCGAAGGAGAGCCGTCGTCGCGCGGATGACGTAAGGAGCCTGTGACATTTTTGCCACAATCTTGGGCCACCTTTGCCATGATTTGCAGGGGAAATGGGAAAAATCCCCACATCTATGGAGGGCCAAATTGCTTACTTTCGGTTGCGTGTAAATCTGTCGTCAAAGTCGTAACGATCTTGCGTCGGCAGTCGCGAAAGACTGTGATTATTCGTACTTAATCACAGATTTTGGTGAAGTAGAGCGAGAAAACCGATGGTGCAACGTAGAAAAAACAGATCGTATCTCCTGCCCTGGCTTCTGTCGATTGGGGTTGGAATCCTCGTGGCTGCGCCGATCGCGGACCTGGCGGCCCGAGCGGCGGGCGATCGCTTCGCCATGGCATGGGGCGTCACTTTCTGGTTCCTCGGAGGCGTCATCTCGGCGGCGACTTTCATCACGCATGAGCTGATCCGTGAAGAGCGGGCAACCTCTCACGCGCGCCGCCGTGTCTCGCGGGTGAACGCACACGCCCACGCCGCCTGAGGCTCCGACGGCTCGCCCCCCTCACCTCCCGGTTGCGCTCAGGTCCGGTGTCAACGCCGGACCCGAGAGCCCGATTACGCGGCTTCTTCTCCTTCCAGCAGCTTCCGGATCTGCTTCAACGCTTCGTCAATCTTTTCCGGAGCATGCATCTCCGACTCGGGGAGTTCTCCTTCGAGTTGCGCCACACGCACCGTTTCCAGCGCCACCACCACCGAGCGCATCATCTCATCCGTACCGTCGAGTTCAGCGAGGTCGAGGAGCGCATTGACGGCATCCTCGAAAAGATAAATCATTGCGGAATCGGTGCTCATGCGCGTTGCCGTTGTGCGATGCCGGGAGCGGCATCCGATGAGAAGAAAGCCGGATAGAATGAAGAACGGCCTCGAAGGACATAAAAAACCTCCCGCCCATCCCGAAGTTTCATCCGGGAAGAACGCCGGAGACGGAGGTCGCGTGTTCCCGGAAGAGGCAGAAGATGAAGCGCATCTTCAAAGGAGATCCTCGAGCAGAGTGAGAAAGGGTTCGTGATCGGGTGAACGGAAAGATGTTGTACCCATGAGGCGCCCGTGATCCTGTAAAACAAGCGCTTTAGAGAAATATTTGTGCGAAAGGGGGGACTCGAACCCCCACGGGTGTTACCCCACCAGATCCTAAGTCTGGCGCGTCTGCCAATTCCGCCACTTTCGCTCGGAAAAAAGCTAATATACGCAGTCGTGAACGGAGTTCCGGCGACGATGCGGCTCGGGGGAGGGGCGCTTAAAAAAAATCCCCGACGCCCTGTTGCGCGCCGGGGAGTGCCTTTCTGAGGGATGCATGACGTCATCCGGTCACGGGCGGGCTGTGGAAGCGTCCGTCGCCGGAGGCCGGGTCGAAGTCGTACGGCACGCCGTTGATGGTGATGGTCATCTCGCCGTCTACGATCTCGATGCGGACCTCTCGGTCAATGTCGTGCTGTTCGAGGACGTCGCCGCGCTTGATGGTCAGCGTGCCGGTGTACCGGCCGATGAGCGTGCCGCTGACCTTCTCGGAGAGATTCAGCCGACTGCCGCGCGGGCCGACGAGGTCGATCACTTCGAGCGTCATGTCATACGTCATCGTGCGCGTGATGCCGGGGGTGAGGCGTTCGTGTTCTCCCGAGCGTTGGTACGTGCCGTTGAGCGTCACCTCGTCCGTGTCGATGCCCGTGGCGACGAGCTCGCCGGAGAGGTCGGTGCGGACGGCCTTCAGGCGAGGCGTTTCGAACACCCCATTGCCTTCCACGAGCCGGAGCACCATCGTCTGCGCGGTGTCGCCCTCGGTGATGTAGAACTTTTGCGGCTCTCCGTCCGCGTTCAGGTACTGCACCTCATAGACGCGCGTGAGGCTCATCATGCGGGTATCCGTGGGATGGCCGGCCTCACGCGAGACCGTGATGGTCCACGTGCCCGTGGCTTCATCATACGTGCGTACGACGGAGGTCCCATTCTTGGCTGAAGCCGAGATGCCCTCCGGAGTCGCCAGAGCGAAGGCGTCGCCGGCCTGTTCGAGCAAGCCGCCCGTATCCTCGGCCATGAGCGCCCCAACGGACTCGGCCACGTCCGAATCGAGGGTGAGGTCGGCTTCGGAGTCCGTCGTGGATTCGACGGTGTCGCACCCGGCGGCGAAGAGGAAAAGGAAAATGCCGAGGGTGATCGAGAGAAGGCGAAGCACAGGGTTCTCTTTCATGGCTCTCAAACGGTTTGATTTCAGATAGTGTTTTCTAGATTCGTCGGCTTGTACCGCCTCGGGCTTCCGGGGGTTGTCACGGAAGCTCGGTGAATGGGGGACGATTCTTCCCCGGGGATGTCTGCGAAATGTGTCGAGAAGGGGACGGGCGCACGGGGGGGGCCGCGCGCGAGCCGGTCGTGTCGGAATGCCTGGCGTCGAGAGGCGCCCGGCACAGGAATCCCGCAGATCTTACCCGGTTTTTCACTTCGGATTTCGTGATATTATGCGGACCACCGATCTTCCCGCATGTATTCCCGTTCGTCGCGTGACATCGAATACTTGTTCCGCATACCAAGAGACCTCATGAACACGTTCCTTTCCTTTTCCAGACCCGTATC
The DNA here is from genome assembly GCF_056451265.1 of Rhodocaloribacter sp. Taxonomy (NCBI): domain Bacteria; kingdom Pseudomonadati; phylum Rhodothermota; class Rhodothermia; order Rhodothermales; family Rhodothermaceae; genus Rhodocaloribacter; species Rhodocaloribacter sp. The sequence goes on from NZ_JBWOPL010000045.1 coordinate 96,586, forward strand.
CCGTGGGCTTGCACTCATGTTCCTCTCGCTCGTGATGACGGCGGGTGTGAGCCGTGCGCAGACCACGGCGACGGACGTAGAAGTAAAGGCCGGTCGCTTCGACAATGGCAAGATGTGGACCTTCGAACATCCGCCCATCGAATACTTCAAGGAAGCGTACCATTTCGAGCCGGACACGGAGTGGTTCGAGAAGGCGCGCCTCGGAGCGCTCCGCATCCCCGGATGCTCGGCCTCGTTCGTTTCCCCGAACGGCCTCGTGCTCACCAACCACCACTGCGGACGCGGGTCCGTCTCGGAGGTGAGCCGGCCGGGGGAGAACCTGCTCGACAACGGCTTCTACGCGACCTCGCTTGCGGAGGAGCGGCCCGTGGAAGGGTATTATGCCGATCAACTCGTTGCCATTGCCGACGTGACGGATGAGGTCTATGCCGCGCTCGAAGGCAAGGAGACGGACGCCGAGAAGGCGGCGGCCCGGCAGGAGGCCATTCAGGCCATCACCGACCGCATCACCGAAGAGGCCGGCGGCGAAGAGGCGGGCGCTCACGTCGAGGTGATCGCGCTCTACAACGGCGCGATGTATTCCGCCTACACCTTCCACCGGTATCACGACCTGCGCCTCGTCATGGCTCCCGAGCTTCAACTCGGTTATTTCGGCGGCGACTCGGACAACTTCACCTATCCCCGCTATGCGCTCGACATGACGCTCTTCCGCGTCTACGGCGAGGACGGCAAGCCGCTTCGGACCGACCACTTTTTCAAATGGAGCGTGGACGGGACGAAGGAGGGCGATGCGATCTTCGTCATCGGCAATCCCGGCTCGACGAGCCGCCTCGAAACCGTCGCACAACTCGAGTTCCGCCGCGACGTGCGTGAGGTGGATGTGCTCTCGCTCATCGACACCCGTGTGGCGGTGCTCCAGCAGTACTATGAAGCCCGGCCGGACGAGGCGGAAGAGAAGGGGGTCCGAAACCAGATCTTCGGGCTCCTCAATGCCCAGAAGCTCTATCGCGGTCGCGTCAAGGCGCTCCGGGATCCCGTCATCATGGGCCGACGCAAAGATTTCGAGCGGCAGTTCCGCGCCGCCATCGAAAGCGACCCGGCGCTGAAGGCGACCTACGGAGACCTCCACGACCGAATGGCCGACATTCAGATGGGCAAACGTGAGTTTGCGCCGGAGTTCGGGGCTTTCCTTTCCCTTCAGCCGAACTCGACGCTCTCCTCGGCCACCATGCGCCGCGCGATGCTTGCGTACACGTACGTCTCGCGGAAGGCCGAAGGCGTCTCGTCCGAGGCGCTCGCCGGCATCCGGGAGCAGATCGAGGGCATAGAGGATCTCGCGCCCCTCGTGGAGAAAGGCTACCTCACGGCGCGGATGAACGATTTCCGCCGGTATTTCGGCGACGACAGCGAGATCGTGAAGGCCATCTTTGCCCGGGAGATGCCCGCCATGGACATGAATGAGAACGAGCCCATGCATCCGATGCGCACGCCCGAAGAGGTGGCCGAGGATTTGCTGGCCCATTCGGCGCTCTCGAGTGCGGAGCGGACGGCCCGGGCGCTGGACTCCGACGCCCTGAGCCTCGACGATCCGGCGATCCGGGTGGCGGCGGTCATCATGCCCCGCGTGCAGGCTTTTCAGAGCGCCTTCGCCGGTCTCGGCGCGCAGGAGCAGGAGGTCGCCAGCGGCATCGGACGCGCCCGCTTCGCCGTCTACGGCCTCTCCATCCCTCCCGACGCCACGTTCTCGCTTCGCATCGCCGACGGCGTGGTGAAAGGGTATCCGTACAACGGCACCATGGCCCCCACGCACACGACCTTCTACGGCATGTACGACCGGCACTTCGCCTTCGGACCGGGCACCGAATGGGATCTCCCCCGGCGCTGGCTCCACCCCCCGAAGACCTTCGACCTCGACACGCCGCTCGACATGGTCTCCACCGCCGACATCATCGGGGGCAACTCCGGCTCGCCGGTCATCAACGTCAACCACGAACTCGTGGGGCTCATCTTCGACGGAAACATCGAGAGCCTCGCCGGTGATTACATCTACCTCACCGACAAACCCCGCGCCGTGGCCGTCGACGCGCGCGGCATCCTCGAAGCGCTCGACGAGATCTATGACGCCGACCGCCTCGTACTCGAACTGACGACGGGTCGCGCCGTGGACACGGAAGCCGAGGCCGACGAGATCCTCTCGGGCAGTCGTTAACCACGCATCGACGGAACGGGGCCACAGGCAGGATCCTTCGGCGCGCACGCCGGGTCTCGCGCCGGTCGCTCCGTTCCTTCACCAACCAGGTATCGGGCTTATGAATCGTTTTGCCTTTCTCCGCCGGATCGCATGGGCGGTATTGTTGCTGATGACGGCCTGCGCCGCGCCGAAAGAGACCGCCGTCGTGGTGGAACGCGCCGCGCGCACCGAGAAGCCGCCCTCCACCGAGGAGACCGTCCGCACCGCGCGTCCGAAGCTGGACCTGACGCCGTTCCCCGCGGGCTACGACACCGTCCGCGCCCGGCGATTCGACGGAGGGAAGATGTGGACCTTCGACCATCCGCCGGTCGATTATTTCGAGCAGGCGTACGGCTTCCGCCCGGATACGACGTGGTTCGAGGACGCGAGGCTCGCCGCCCTCCGGTTCTCCTCATACTGTTCGGCCTCGTTCGTCTCCCCGAACGGGCTCGTCATGACCAACCACCATTGCGGGCGGGAGAGCGTCACCGAGGTGGATCCGGAACTCCTCGACGGCGGGTTCTACGCCTCCTCTCTCGATGAAGAGCAGAAGGTGAAGGACCTCTATGTCGATCAACTCATCGCACTCAAGGACGTCACCGACGAGGTGTACACCGTTCCGGAGACGGTCACGACCGACGACGAACGAGCAAAAGCCCGCCGGCGCAATGCCGAGGCCCTCGAAAAGCGGATGACGGACGAGGTCAAGGCGCAGGATTCGACGTTATACGTGCAGGTGATCGCGCTGTACAACGGCGGGAAATACTCGGCGTACACGTACCGCCGGTACGACGACGTTCGCCTCGTCATGGCGCCGGAGCTTCAGATCGGCTATTTCGGCGGCGACTGGGATAACTTCACGTACCCGCGATACAACCTCGACATGTCGTTCTTCCGCGTGTACGACCGGGACGGAAAGCCGCTGAGGACCGAGCATTTCTTCCCGTGGAGCGCCGACGGTCCGGCGGCGGGCGAAGCCGTCTTCGTGGTCGGCAATCCCGGCTCGACGAGCCGGTTGAATACGGTCAGCCAGCTCGAATATGAACGGGATTACAACCTGCCGCAGAGCCTCTCGGTCCTCGAAAGCCGCGCGAAAATTCTGTTCGAGTACATCTCGAAGCATCCGGATGAGGCGGACCGGTACGACCTCCGAAACCCGTATTTCTCCATCTCGAACTCGCTCAAGGCGCAGCGGGGACAGCTGGAGGGGCTCCGTGACCCCTATCTCATGGCCCGGCGCGTGGCCGGCGAACGCGACCTCCAGCAGGCCGTGGCCGCCGACGATTCGCTCCTCAAGAGGTATGGCAAGCTCTGGGCCGAGATCGCTCAGCTTCAGCAATCCAAGCGGGCCACCTCCGAACAGTCGCGCGCCTTCACGTTTTTCTCGAACCCGAACCTGAGTTCGCACGTGCTCACGCGGGCGCTTTACGGCTATGTGCACGCGCTCATGCGACAGCGCGGCTTCCCGCCGGATCAGATCCAGGAGGTCTATGCTCAAGCGGTCAAGATCAAGGATTGGCCCGCCGAGGTCGAGCGCGCGTTCATCACGAAGCGGCTCAGCGAACTGCTCGACGTGCTCGGGCCGCTCGATCCGACGACGAAGCGCATCCTCGGAGAACGCTCGCCCGAAGAAGTGGCCGCCGAACTCGTGGACAGCACGGCGCTCATGGATTCGACGGCCTTCCGCGCCTTGCTCGAAAAAGGATTCCTTCGCAGTGGCGATCCCGTGGTGAAGGTGATCGAGGCCATGGGGCCGCTGTATTTCACCCTGAATCAGCAGCTGCAGAGCTTCGAAGAGCGGGAGAAGGCGCTCAATGCCCGGCTCGCCCGCGTGCGGTTTGCCGTCTTTGGAACCGACACGCCGCCCGACGCCACGTTCTCGCTTCGCATCGCCGACGGAGTGGTGCGCGGCTATCCGTATAACGGCACGAAAGCGCCTGAAGTGACCACCTTCTTCGGCCTGTACGACCGGTATTTCTCGTTCCCGGGACGCCGTGAGTGGGCGCTTCCGGAGTACTGGCTCGATCCGCCGGAGACCTTCGACCCCAGCACGCCGGTCAACCTCGTGACGACGAACGACATCACGGGGGGCAACTCCGGCTCGCCGCTCGTCAACCGGGATCTGGAGATCGTCGGGTTGATCTTCGACGGCAACATCGAATCGCTGCCGAACCAGTATATCTATACCGACGAAACCGCTCGCGCCGTGGCCGTCGACGCGCGCGGCATCCTCGAAGCGCTCGACGAGATCTATGACGCCGACCGCCTCGTGCTCGAACTCCGTTCCGGTCGGCTCGTCCCGACGGAGGAGGAAGCCGACGGCGAGCAGTCGCGCCGGGATTAAGCCTGCAACACCTCGACGACGGCGGGCGTCACGTCGGTGATGGAGCGGGCGTGGCGGAACTGCTGCGCCCCGCGCCCGAACGCCGCGAGGGGGACCGGGTGACGGGTGTGCGTCTTCACGGAGAGGTCTTCGAGATTGCCGTGGTCGCTCGTCACGAGCAGGAGGTCGTCTTCGGGGTCGAAGGAGTCGAGGAGGCCGGTGAAGAAGCGGTCGAGCGCATGGAGAACGCGTTCGGCTCCGGCAAGGGACTGCCGGTGACCGGCTTTGTCGGTGAGGAAATACTCGAAGAGGGTGAAAGCGTGTGAACGTCCGAGATCGGACAGGCGCGCGCCGGCGGCTTCTTCGGAGAGGAGCGGGACGTCGTGACCGAGCAGGGTGCGCCAGTCTGCTCCGGTCAGGTCGGCGGTGACGGCGCGACCCTGGCGGAGGTCGTCGAGCGTGCGGATGGGCACGCCGGCTTCGAGGCAGCACAGCGTGGTGACGGTCCACCGGTTGCGTTTCTTCACGCGCTCGAAGAAACGAGGCGGATAGGCGTTGGCGAAGGCGGACGGTTGGGGATGGGGCCGTCCGAGGGCCGCGATGCGGCGGAAGACGTTGTGCCGGGCGAGGACGGGCTTCGTCCGAGAATGGGGATACGGTCCGAAATGTCTGCCGGCCACACGGGCGCAGTTGACGCCGGTGAAGAGGGTGGCCTGTCCGGTGCCGCTCTGCGGGAGGCCCTCGACGCCGAGGTTGGCGTCGAGCGCGAGGAAGAGGTGGTCGTCTCGGATGAGGGGAGCGGCGGCGGCGGTCCACGGCCGACCACCGGCGAGGCGCTCGAAGGCGGGCAGGTCGAGGCGGGCGAAAGGGTTGGTTTCGGGGTCCGGCGGGCCGAGGCCCACGCCGTCGAGGAAGACGAAAAGGATGCGAGGCATGGGGTCAGGCGCGGAGAGCGGCGAGGATCCACTCGAAGTCGACGTCGGTGTGGAGGCGATGAACCCTTGCGGGCATCGGGTGATCCGGGTCCTCGACGCCAAAGACGGGCTTGCCGGCCTCGAGTGCCCATTCGAGCGCGTCCCACTCGGGGGCGCCGGGGCGCGGCTCGAAGAAGACGGCGGCGCGGGCGAGGGCGACAAGCACGAGCGCCCGCTCTCGGTCGTCGTGCTCGTAGGGGCCGTGCGTCATCGGGAAGGGGGACAGGAGCAGGCCGCCCGTGCGGACGGCGGCGCTCGCGATGGGGCGCATGACGGCCGGGAGACGGGCCAGCCCACAATGCGCCACGAGGAGTGAGGGACTCGGCTCGGGGCCGGAGGCGGCCCGCTTGTGCATCACCACGTCGAAGCCGTGCGCGGCCCCGGTGGCCGGCGCGATGCCGTGCGCGGCGAGCGTCTGCACGAGCGACTGGGCCACGTCGAAGGCGGCGTCCGTGATGGGCGGGCGGGCCAGGAGCGCCACCGCGGGGCGGGCCAGGGCTTCGCGGTCGCCGTAGCCGTAGAGAAGCACCGGACGGTGGGCGCGGGGGAGCGCATCGAGCCCCTCCGGCCAGTGCTGCCCGCGCATCGAGAAGAGGACGACGTGTTTCGCGCGCAGCGCCTCGATCGCGGCTCCGGCCCCGGCAAGCCGTGTATGCATCGCCTCACGGTCGAAGAGCCGCTTCACGAGATCGGCCGCGTTCGGCGCGCCTTTCACCCGCGCGAGCACCTGTTCGCGTGGATAGCGTACGAGTTCATCGTACGTGGCAAAGTGTCGGAGCAACCGCCCCGCCGTCACGCGTCCCACGCCTTCCATCTCCAGGAGCGTGAGCGCGAAAAGGGCCGGATCGGAAGGAGAAGCAGCGGGCATGCCGGAAGGAAACGTGGGTAAGGACAGGGGGGATCAGGACGTCAGGAGGGTATCGCAAGGTAGCCAAATCATCGCATTTCTGCCGGGGGGACCGGCGAATGCGCCCGGGGGCTGTTGCGCTTTTGCCCGACGGACGGGATTTTCCCCGGGGAATACTCCGTTTCCTCTCAACCGATGTTCGACGACGTGGTCAAAGGAACGATTCACCGGCTTCGCGGACTCTTTCGCTCCGCGTCCATGGAAGCCCCCGACTGCGCGCTGGCGCTGAGCGGCGGCGGCGCGCGCGCCTCGTATCAGGTGGGCGTGTTGAAATATATCGCCGAGGCTTTCCCGGAGACTCGTTTTCCGCTGCTGACCGGCGTCTCGGCCGGAGCGATCAACGCTGCGCATCTGGCCAACGACCTCAACCCGTTCTCCGTGGCGGTCGATAACCTGGTCGAGTGCTGGCGCGGGCTGGAGACCGAAAACGTCTTCGTCTCGGAGTCGAGCGTCAAGTTTCTATGGAGCATGGTTCGGGACGTCGAGGAGGGCGGTCAACGCGGCTGGGTGGACACTTCGCCTTTGCGCGCCTATCTTGAAGAGAAACTGCATGCCGAGGACGGACGCCTCACCCATGTGGCCGAGAACTTGCGCGCCGGGCGGTTGAAAGCGTTCGCCATCATCACGACGAGCTATTCCACCGGGCAGACGGTTTCCTGGGTGCAGGGACGAGAGATCGAATCGTGGGAGCGGCCCAACCGGGTGGGCATCAATACCACACTCACGGTCGATCACGTCATGGCTTCTTCCTCCTTGCCTTTTCTCTTCCCCGCGATCCGGATCGGCGATGCGTGGTACGGGGACGGCGGCATCCGGCTCTCGGCTCCGCTCGCTCCGGCCATTCACCTCGGCGCCGACAGCATTCTGGCCATTTCGACGCGGTATGACCGCACCCGGCGCGAGGCGGACGAGCCGGCCGTGGTGGGCTATCCGCCGAACGCCCAGCTCGTCGGCCTGCTGATGAACGCCATCTTTCTGGACACCCTGGATCAGGATGCGCTCATGCTCGATCGCATCAACCGGCTGCTCGAAGTGGTGCCGGAGCGGAAGCGCGGGGGGCTCAGGCCCATCCGTTTCCTGCTCCTCCGCCCTTCCGTCGATCTCGGTAAACTTTCGGGAGAATACGAGCACGAACTGCACGGGCCGCTCCATCTGCTGGCGCGGGGCTTGAGCAGCGATCGCACCAAAAGCCCCGACTGGCTGAGCATGCTGCTCTTCGACAGAAATTATACGACGCGCCTCATGGAAATCGGCTATGAGGATGCGTTGCGACAGCGAAGCCGCATCGCGGCTTTCTTCGAGGAAGGGGCCGCTTCATATGCCGCCTGAGCCTCTCGCTTGCCGGTCTGGTAAGATATTTGTCCTCGTGGAGATCGGTTGGGCCAGATCTCCGCGACCGCGGATGACCTCCGGAGTTGTGCCCGGAGTTTGATGTACCGAGGACGGGACGTTGGATGCACCGCGCTCTTTGGGTGCGAAACCCCGTTTTTAAACTCCTACGCGCGTTTTTGAAGTTAGCATTACGATCAGATCCCCGCGATCCGACGCACTCCGGTGCGTTGCGGCGCCTGTTCCGAGACGGCAGGCGGACCCGCTCTCGTGGAAGCACCGGGGGCGCGTGTGTCCGGCCTTCGGGTCCGGCGTTAGGGTCTCAAATCGAGACTTGCCGGCGGAGCCGGACCGCCGTTCGGAGCGCCCTCGGGGTCGCCGGCGTGGGGATGATCGTGTGGCTGCTTGCCTTCCCCGGTGCGGTGGAAGCGGCGCCGGCGGCGCGAACGGTCGCCCGCGCGACGGCGGCGTATGTCGGTGTGGAAGCGAGCGAGGCGGCAGTGACGGCGCTTCCACGGAAGCCGGAGAAGACGCGGCAGTCAACCTCGAAGATATTCGATCCCGGTTACCGTTACGGCTTCTGGGTTCTTCTCATCCTCTTTCTGGTCCTCGGGACGTGGACGGCGGTTCTCTGGGTCCGGTTGAAAAAAATACGGGCACGCATCGGCGAAACGGCTTTTCTTCGCATCGCTTTCGACGAGACCGAAGAGCCGATGCTGGTGCTGCGCCCGTCCCTGCGTGTGGTCGAAGCCAACCTTGCCGCCGCCGCCACCTTCGGTTACGACGGGGACGAGTTGCGCGGGATGCCGCTGCGCGCCTTGCTCGGTATGGCCGCGTTCCCGCGCTTCGTAGAGGCGTCGCGCCGGGCGCTGCGGTCGGGCCGTGAGGAGGTGGACGTGACGCTGCTCTCGCATTCGTCCGAGTGGATCCCCGCCCGCGCCACGCTTCGCGCTTTCGGCGAAGGCGAAGCGCGTCGCTTGCTCGTCGCCTTCCGTCCGGCGTCCGCTTCGACTTCCGAACAGGATTCGTTGACCACCGCGTCGGAACCGGCCTCGTCAACGCCCAAGGCCCCGTCAACGCCCAAGGCCCCGTCAACGCCCAAGGCCTCGTCGTCCGAAGCCTCGTCGTCGTCCGAAGCCTCGTCGTCGTCCGAAGCGGGAATAACGGGGAAATTAGTGGAAGCTGAAGGGCGGGAGTCGATGGGGTTCCTCTCGAACCTGGGCCATGAGATGCGCACACAGTTGACCGGCATCCTCGGTTTTGCCGAAGTGTTGGAAGAAGAACTCACCGGTCGGCAGAAGGAAACGGCTCAACTGGTGCGCCGGAGTGGTCAGCGGCTGCTTCACACCGTCAACGAGATCCTGATGCTGAGCCGTCTCGAAGCCGGAAGCGTGGCGCTCCACCCGCAGGAAGTGGACGTGACGGCGGAGATAGCCGAGGAAGTGCAACTCTTGCTTCGATGGGCCGAGGAGAAAGGGCTTGGCCTCCACGTGCGGCAACCGGCCATGCCCGTCACGGCCCGCATCGATCCGGGCGCGTTCCGGCGCGTGCTCGAGAACCTCGTCAGCAATGCCATCAAGTACACCGAACAGGGAACGGTGGAGATCGGCGTCGATACCGACGCGGAGCACCTTTATCTGACCGTCAGGGACACCGGCATCGGCATCAGCCCCGCCTTCATGCCGCATCTCTTCGAGGAGTTTTCCCGTGAATCGTCCGGCATGGTCGGCAGACAGGAAGGGACGGGTCTCGGGCTTGCCATCACGAAGCGGCTCGTCGAAATGATGAACGGAGAGATACGGGTGGAGAGCGAGCCGGGAAAAGGGACGCGCTTCCAGGTCGTCTTCCCGCTGCACGCAACGACGCCCGAAGGGGAATGACGCGCTAAACGGGAGCGGGGCCCCGGGTCGATGAGTCCGCTTCGAGAAAGGGGAAGAGCGCGTACACGTCGAGGTCTTCCCAGGGACGTCCGTTGACGAAGATCGGGATGCCGTGGGCGTCGGCGTATTGGACGACGCGATGGCTCAGGAGGGCGTATTCCGGGAAAAGGTGCGGAATTTCGAGCGAACATTCATCCGGTCCCACGACGACGAGACCATGGCGCGTGAGCTCGAGCCGTTCGACCTCTCGCCACTCGAAGACGGTCTTTCGTCGGGTGTAATCGTATCCCTCGATGCGGTTGTCGGAGAGCTTGACGCACCAGACGAGCCGTCGGAGTCGGCGCAGGCGCCGGGTGATCCACCAGGCAGCCGCGAGCCAGGAGGAGGTGATGAGCACGCCTGCCGGCGCCGTGGATACCACCCCTTCACGAGTCATCACCAGAAGGGTCAGCGTCCCCACGAACAACGTCGTCGCCAGGGCGATCAGCGCGGCGGCGCGCTTGCGGCTCAGCCGTTGAACCTCCTCGTTGTCGAAGACTTCGTACCAGTGCGGCATTGGCTTGCTCGAAACTCATGGGACGCTTCTGTTTCTATCGAGCCTCGGGAAAAAAGTTCAAGCCGGACGCCGGGAATTCATCCGCGGATCCACGTGAGAAAGCAGGGGACAGTCCCGTTCAAATGACGCCTCCGGCGCACCAAAGAGTGAAGTCCGAGGCGTCCGCGGAGCCGTCGACGACGGCGGCCAGGCGTTCGCCAAAGAGCGGTCCGAACTTGAACCCGTGCCCGGAGAAGCCCGCCAGCACCCACGTGCGCCCGATCCGTTCCACGATGAACCGCTCGTCGGGGGCGACGGCATAAAAGCAAGCGGCGGCATCCGCGAGCCGGTAGCGCTCGAAATGCTTCAACCGGGGACGCGCGAGCGCGAGAATGCGAGCCGCCTCCCGAGGATCGACGCGCCGGTCATCGTCGGGATGGCCGCGCAGGGTGAAGCGGTGGTCGCCCACCTTCATCGGCGTTCCGGCTGCGGGCGGGACGAGGTAAAAGCCGGCGGCCGGGTCGATGTCGAGGATCATGGGGCCCTTTTGCCAGGGCATGCGCATCGCGGACGGGACGCGGACATAGCATACCGTCTGCCGGGAAGGCGTCATCCGCCCTTCGAGGGCGGGCACGAGACGACCCGCCCACGCGCCCGCGGCGACGATGGCGAGGTCGGCTTCGAGCGTGCGCCCGTCCGTCAGGCGCACCCGCGCGCGCGCCGGGTCCACCGCCGTCGCCTCGGTCCGGGGAAGCAGCCGTACGCCCAGCGCCGCGGCATGATCGGCCAGCTCCGCCATGATGCGATCGGCGAAGAGCAAACCGCCGCTGTCGAGGAAGAAGATGTCATCCTCTTCCGTGAACGTCAGGTACGGGAACGCGCGCGCGCCTTCGCCCGGGGAAAGACGGCGGGCGACATGGCCCAGCCCTTCGAGCGTCGCGACGGAGTCCCGCGCCCACGGGTGATCTGCGCGCCCCAGCAGCAGCGTACCGGTGGGGTGATAGAGCGAGACGCCGAGGTCGCGCCAGAGCCGTTCCCACGCGCCATAGGCTTCGGATACCATGCGGGCGTACCCGCGCTCGCGACCGTACGGAAAACGGATGAGCCGGTGGGCGTCGACCGAGGCGGCGGCGGGGTGGGGGATCGCGCTCCGGTCGAGGATGGTGACCGTGTGTCCGGCTCCGGCGAGCGCGCGGGCCGCCGAAAGGCCCATCACCCCGGCGCCGATGATGGTGATGCGCATGAGGGAAGCCTCTCCCGTCTCAAGTGATCGACTCGTACACGAGACGCGCCGCCGCGAGGTCTTCGAGGGCCGTCCCGACAGATTTGAAAAGGGTGATTTCCGCGTCTTCGCGGCGGCCGGGATGACGGCCCCGGCACAGATCGTAGAGATCGGCGGCGACGTCCGTTTCGTCGAGGATGCCCGCGCGGATCGGCTGTACGAGGTCGCCTGCCTCGTGGAGCGCACCCTCGCGCGTGTCGACGAAGACCGTGGCGCGGCGGACGGCCTCGTCGTCGGCCTCTCGCATCTCGGGGGTGTATCCGCCCACGAGGTCGAGGTGCGTGCCCGGACGGAGCCATGCCCCGCGGATGAGCGGGGTGCGGCTGAGCGTGGCGCACACGACCACGTCCGCCGTGCGAACGGCGGCTTCGAGGTCATCCGTCACGTGGACCTCGAAGGCGTCTCCGGCGAGGCGTTCGGCGCAGGCTTCGGCGCGCGCGGCGGTGCGGTTCCACAGCGTGACCGTGCGGAGGGGGCGGACGGCGGCGTGCGCCCGCACGAGGTGCGGCGCGAGCGATCCCGCGCCC
>NZ_JBWOPL010000046.1:0-13229 GCF_056451265.1 Rhodocaloribacter sp.
GCGAGATCAATCCGATGCGCGCGCCGGTGTACGACGCCGGGAGCACGAGCAGGTAGACCAGCAGAAAGCACGCGAAGCTCACCCCGCCGAGCACCCGATAGCCCCGCTCCGAAAACACGATCCCCACTGCCCGAACCAGCGTCTCCTTCATCGTCGGCGATATGACGCGGGGCTCCTTCACACCGCGCAGCAGCTCAGCTTTTTGACGTCTTTGCCGAAGGTGATGGCTGCGAGCTTGACGCCTTCCGAGAGGGTGAGATACGGATGGAAGGTGTCTACGATGTCGGCGACGGTGAGACCGTATTTGATGGCGAGGGTAACCTCCATGAGCAGTTCGGAGCCTTCGGGCGCGAGGATGCGCGCGCCGATGAGCCGGTCCGTGGCCCGGTCGCGGAAGAGCTTGATGAAGCCGCGTGTGTCGCGGGCGGCGAGGGCGCGCGGCACGTCTTCGAGCGAGAGCTTCGAGACCTCGTAGTCGATGCCCGCCGCCTCGGCCTGCCGCTCATCCATCCCGACACCGGCCACCTGCGGGTCGGTGAAGACCACCCACGGCAGCGCCGAATAGTCGCGGCGGAGGTGGAAGCCGGTCCATGCGTTCTCGGCGGCGAGTTTGCCTTCGTACGCCGCCGTATAGACGAACTGGGGATCGCCGATCACGTCGCCCGCGCCGAAGATGTGCGGCACGGCGGTGCGGAGCGAGTCGTCCACGCGGAGGTAGCCCCGCGCGTCGGTCTCGATGCCGAGCGCTTCGAGGCCGAGGCCCTCGGTGTTGCCCTGCCGCCCCGTGGCGAGGAAGAGGTGCGTCCCGCGAACCTCGCGCGTCTCCCCGCCGATCTGCGCCGTCACGACGACCTCGTCGCCCGCACGCCGGACCGATTGCACCGCCACGCCCGTCTCGACTTCGACGCCCTCGGCGCGGAGGTAGCCCGTGAGCGCGTCGGTCACGTCCGGCCCCTCGGTCGGCAGGATGCGCGGCGAGCGCTGAAGCATCGTCACGCGGGAGCCCAGACGGGCGAAGAGTTGCGCGTTTTCGAGGGCGATGTACCGCCCGCCGAGCACGATCAGGCGCTCGGGCAACGTTTCGAGGCGGTAGAGCTCCTCATTCGTGAGAAAGCCCGACGCCTTCAAGCCGGGCACGTCCGGCACGAAGGTCCGCGCGCCGGTGGCGATGAGGATGTTTTTGGCGCGGAGGGTGTGCCCGTTCACCGACACCTCGTGCGGCCCGGCGAGCGAGGCCCGCCCCTCGATGATCGCGACGTTCGGGTCGTCCTTCACGACGTCGACGTACTTGTGTCGGCGGAGGTCGGCGACGAGCGCCTGCGTCTGCCGCGTGATGGCCGGAAAGTCCGTGACGGCGCTGTGCGACGTGATGCCTTCGAACGGATGATGCCCGGCCCGGTGATGCGCTTCGGCGGCGCGGATCATCGCCTTGCTCGGCACGCACCCCACGTTGACGCACGTCCCGCCGATGGGCAGTCCTTCGTTGATGAGGACGGCGCGCCCGCCGAGTTCGCTGGTCTTGATCGCCGCCGCGAACGCCGCCGAGCCCCCGCCGACGATCGCCAGATCCCAGACCGCTTCCGAGGCCGCTTCCGAGGACTCCCCGGGCGGCTGCGCCTCGGATCGGGGCGGCGTTTCCGCCACCACCCGCGCGCGATAGCCCGCCCCCTTCACCGCCGACACCAGCGCGTCCGGATCCGTCCCGTTCGTCACGGCGACGACCGCCCGGCCGTCTTTCCAATCCTCGATCTTCGCCGACGCCACCCCCGCGACGGCCTCCAGCGCACCCACGGCATGACGCGCGCAACTGCCGCACGTCATCCCCTCGATGCCGAGTTCTATTGTCTTCGTCATGACGCTACGTATTCATTTGAAAGGGGAACGAACAAACGCCCGGGCTCACCGCCCCGACGTATCCACCTCGGCGTCCTTCACTTCCTTGAGTGAAACCTTGAACGTCGAGACCTCTACGATGGCGTCGGCGAGGGCCTCCGGCGTGATCGTCGCCGCGTCGAACGTGACGATGATCGTGTGCTCCTCCACGTCCACCTTCACCGCTTCGACGCCCTCGATCTCCCCGACGGTGGCGCGGATGCCGCTCACACATCCGCTGCAAAACGGGCTTTCAATGGTATAGTAACCGATTTTCTTGTCGTGCGGCTGCGGCTGGAAAGCCGCGAGAGACAGCGCGAGCACGAGCGCCCCGAAGCCGAAGAGCGGAAAGGTTGGGAATCGTTTCATGGTTCTCTCGATGTTTTTCATGATGAAGCGTGATCGACGACGGTTCACGCGCCGGGGGGTTCGTGGGCAACCTCACAGGCGGCCTCCCCGCGACGCTTCTTCGCCTGATCCAAGCCCACGAGCGCCATCGCTATGGAGAGGAAAAGCAGGGGCAGAAGCACCCAGTCGAGATAGGCGCCGAAGGCGGCGAGGCCGAGCGCCGCCAGCCCCCACACGAGCAGTGGTGTGAAGCAGCACACCCCCGTGACGAGCGCCCCGAGGCCGCCCCAGAACAAGAGTTTGTTGTCCGTCGGTCGGCTCATGGACCCTCCGAGTGTTTCGGTCTTTCCGGCGTGCCCGGATAGCCGACGTTCGCCGTCGCCTGCACGATCTCGTCAAGGGAGACGACCTCCGGCCTGTAGCGGACCACCGCGCGCGGCGGCTCGTACGTCACCTGCGCCGCCTCCACCCCGTCGAGCCGCGTGAGCGCCTTGTGCAACGTCACCGAGCACGCATCGCACGTCATCCCCTTGATGTCGAGCACCACCTCTTCGACGCCGGCCTCCGGCGCGAAAAGCTCGGCGGCAGACACGTCGCTCGTTCCCTTGATGAGCCCCGGCGAGACGATGAGCGCCAGCGTGGCCAGCGCGCCCACGACGAGACTCGCCCGCCGGATCTTGTCGTTCAACGTCACCTCGCAGTCGCACTGCGGTCCGCGCGCGTTGCGGTATTCGCGATAACCGGCATAGGCCAGCACCCCCAACGCCGCCGCGATGAAGTACGGACGGAACGGCTCCAGCGCCGTGAAGCTCGAGACCCACGCCCCGCCGACGCCGAGCGTGACCAGCAACAGCGGGACCGTGCAACAGGCCGAGGCCAGCACCCCCGCCCCGACAGCCGCCAACACGCCCCATTTCGACTGCTTTCCTTCAGATGCACTCATGATGGTGTGAACCGGTGAATGGTTGTTTCCGATAAGATAAGCCCTATACATAAGTATAGAGTCAAGCGCTTTTTTCCGTTAGATGCACGATACCATGGTACAAGGTTTCCGCAGACGTAGATTTTTCTCCCCTCGCCGCGCGATCCGGGCTCAGATCGAAGCCTCGGCGGTGTGCTCATCGAGCGCATCGAGGATGGGGCAATCGCTGAGTGCTTTGTCCGTTCCGCATTGATGCGCCAGCGTCACGAGCGCCTTTTTCATGCGCGCGAGGTTGGCAATGCGTTGTTCGATGTCGTGCACTTTTTCGAGCGCGTGCCGCTGAATGTCCGCGCACGTCGTGTGCGGGTCCACCCGAAGCGAGAGCAACTCGTCGATCTCCCGCAGGGAAAAGCCGACCTCCTGCGCGTGTTTGATGAACCTGATCCGGCGCACCGTCTCCCCGGTGTACTGCCGGTAGCCCGAGGCCGTCCGGGGCGGAACTGCGATCAGGCCTTTGCGCTCATAGAACCGCACCGTCTGCACGTTGACGCCCGCCTTTTTTGCCACTTCTCCGATCTTCATGGTTCCTCTCGATTGGCTGTTCGATGCTCCCGTACTATGCTATACCTAAGTACAGGGTTTCCTCTCGGGGAGCGGCATTCTTGAGGCGCGCGTGTGCGAAGGGGCGCTCACGTCACCTTGAGCACGACGGCGGTGCGGTCGTCGCCGGCGCACCCGGCGCGGAGGAAAGCGGCGTCGAGCTTTTCGATGAAGGCGCGCGGGGACTCGTCGAGGAGTTCTCGGGCGGCGCGTTTCAAACGCGCCTCACCGAAGACGCGACCGTGCTCGCAACGCACGTCGGTAAAGCCGTCGGTATACATGAGGAGCACGTCGCCGGAGCGGAGATGAGCCGTGCCGGGGGGATAGTCCTGGTCGGGCATGAGGCCCACGGGGATGCCGCCCTGCATCAGCCGCCGGGCGCGACGCGCGCGGAAGAGGAGCGGGGGATTGTGCCCCGCATTCACGTACGTCAGCGTGCGCGTTTCGGGCGTGAGGACGCCGACGAAGAGCGTCACGAACTGCTCCGGTCGCGTGTCGTGATAAAGGGTCTGGTTGACGCGTCGAAGGACCGTCGGGAGGTCGTCGCACGATTCCATCTGGCTGCGGAGGGCGGCGCGGGTGGCGGCCATGAGCAGCGCCGCCTGCACACCTTTGCCGGACACGTCGCCGATGACCAGCCCCAGCCTTTTTTCGGGCAGGCGCACGTAGTCGTAGAAGTCGCCGCCCACGTACCGCCAGGGGTGCGACCATCCCGCCAGGCGAAAGCCTTTCAGGCGCGGCGCGCGGGCGGGGAGCATGCGCGCCTGCACCTCGGCGGCGGCGGCCAGGTCTCGTTCGAGGTCTCGATAGCGGAGGTGCTCTTCGTGGAGCCGGTTCAGTTCGAGGGCCAGCGCCGCCTGGTTCGCCACGATGCGCAGCAGGGTATGCTCCTCCGGCGTGAACCGACGAGGCTCCGCCGTATAGACGGCCAGACTCCCGAGCAATTTGCCTTTCCGAAAGAGCGGGGCCGCCATCATGGAGCCGAGCCCTTCCGCGAGAGCCTCCGCGCCATGCTCCACGTCGCCGTCTTGCCGGACGTCGTAGACGTGCACCGTGTGCCGCCCGCGATTCATCGCCGCGCGAAAGGCGCTGTCGCTCGAGAAGACGGGACCGTTTCTGAGGAACGATCGGGGCAGGCCGTACACGGCGCGGAGCACGAGCCGGTCGGTGGCTTCGTCGAGGAGCCAGAGCGCGCTGTAGGGCGTCTGCAGCCGGGCCGCCGTGAGACGCACGATCTCGTTGAGGAGGGCCGAGAGGTCGAACTCCCCCGCCAGCATCAGGCGTCCGAGCGCGTCGAGCGCTTTCAACTGCGCCTCCACTCGCCTTGCGGCCTCCGGATGTTCGATGCGTCTGGTTTGCATGTCCACCTGTTTCGTTGCGCGTATTCGCCCGGAGAGCCCTCTTCGGCGATGCGCGCCGGGCGGGAATGGCGTCACCGGCCCTCGCATCGTTGCACGTTCAACTCGTGCTCCACCATGGCCTCTTCGTGCGCGCGTACGTCCGTGGCGGGCCGCGAGGCGAGCTCCTGAAGGCGATGCGTCTGCCCGTATGCAATCACGATGTCGCCCGGTTCCAGGCGGGTGTCGGGTCCCGGCACGCCGTTATAGCTTCCGTCCCGGCGGAGGATGCCCAGCACGAGCACGCCTTCGGCCGAGAGGTTCAGGTCCGCCAGGCGCGCGCTCGCCAGCCAGTCGTTTTCGTTCACCTCCAGCTCGGCCACGCTGTAGTCGTCGTGCAGGCGGAGCAGCCCCGCGTAGTCCCGCACCTCCAGCGAAGTCGTGCGCCGCAGAGCCCACTGAATGGTCGGCGTCAGGATGCGATTAAACCACCGGCTCCGTGAGAGGAACGCCAGGATGACAATGCCGACCACCAGGATCAACAGGCGCTGCGTGGCCAGTTCGCCCGCCGACGTGAAGGACAGGATCAGCGAGGAGATGGCGGTGATGACGCCCGCGCTCCCGATCTCGATCAGGTGGCTGATGATGCGACGCCGCTCCGGAACGTTGACGACCATCTCGGCCTCGCCCGTCGTGAATCCGGCGCCGGAGAACGCGGAAAGCGATTGAAAGCGGGCCGCGTCTTCCGACATGCCGGTCATCATCAGGGCCAGCGTGCCCACCCGGATGACGAGCATCGACAGCGAGATGACGACGAGTAATGAGATGAGCGCAAACATGCTGTTCTATACGGTTTTTCATCGCCCGGCGCTACGCCGAGCCGCCTCGACGCCGCACGAAAAATGCCTGGAAGGGCACACGCCTATCGCAGCAGGATGAGACGCCCCAGAGCACGCGTGTGTCTTTCGCCCCATGATACCTTAAATTCCCCCGGGGTTCCAATCTTCCGCCCGATCCTTCTCCTCATCGCCCATGCCCATGTCGATCTCTCGTTCGTTCCGCGTTGTCATCAACGGTAAAGTGGCGGGCCACCCCCTGCTCCGTCCGGCCATCGAGACAGTGCGCGCGCGCGGGCACCGGGTGGAGGTGCGGGTGACGTGGGAGAGCGGCGACGCGGCGCTCTTTGCGGAAGAGGCCGCCCGCAACGGTCTCGACGGCGTGGTGGCCGCGGGCGGGGACGGCACGCTGAGCGAGGTCGTAGGCGGCGTGTGTCGCCTGCCGTTGGAGCAACGATGCGCCGTCGGCGTGGTCCCCCTCGGCACGGCGAACGACTTCGCCAAAGCGTGCGGCATCGGTGTGGGCGACCCGCTCGACGGCCTCATGCTCGCCGCCGAAGCCGAGCCCACCCGCATCGACGTCGGGCGGCTCGGCAACCGGCGCTTCATCAACGTCGCCAGCGGCGGCTTCGGCGCGGAAGTGACCACCGAGACCCCGCACGACTGGAAGCACCTCCTCGGACGGGCCGCCTATCTCATCACCGGCCTGACGCAGGTCAAGAACATTCGCGCCCATACGCTCCGGCTCGAAGGCCCGGACTTCACGTGGGCGGGTCGCGCCTACGTCTTCGCCGTGGGCAACGGACGACAGGCCGGGGGCGGCTTCCAGGTCTGTCCCCGCGCCCGCATCGACGACGGCCTCCTGGACGTGTTCGTCCTGCCGGAGACGCCCCCGAACCAGCTCATGCGCCTCCTCCGCGACCTCCTTTACCTGCGCGCGGACCTCCCGCCCGGCGCCATCGTCTACCGGCAGCTTCCCCGGCTGCGCGTCACCTCCGACGAGATGATCCAGGTCAACCTCGACGGCGAGCCGCTCCGCAGCCGCTCGCACGAGTTCGCCGTCGAGCCGGCGGCGCTCCCGTTCTTTTTGCCGCCGCGCGCCTCCTCTCTCGTCGCCCACGCCGGATGAGCCGCGCCGGGTGCGCCGCGTGGGGAGAGACGCCACTTTGTCACAGCCCTTCCACCCTGTCAGACCTCGCTCTGCAAAGACGTCAAGCGCGACGGCAGGCATTCCTCGGCCCCGGCCCGGATCGGGGAGAATGCCTGACAGAAACCTTCGTTCGAGGTGGCAAAATGGCCGATCTCAATTCTTGGCATTGCTCTTGAAGGACCTCCTTGCGGAAGTCGAAAACGGCTTCTGACCCTCGTTCTTCAACACGGTATCCGTTAACCAAATGTTCGATAGGAGGTACGTGCTATGGCAAACCTGACGCGCTATATGCCGACGACCGGTCTGTCGCAACTGCAACGCGAAGTGGACCGCCTCTTCGAGGACTTCTTCGGACGCACCCTGATGACGGATCGTGAGACCGAAATGCCGTCCGTCTGGACGCCGGTCGTTGACCTGTCGGAGAGCGATGATGCGTACCTGATCCGCATGGACCTGCCGGGTCTCTCGAAGGAGGATGTGCAGATCACCTTCGAGAACGGCGTGCTCCAGGTCAGCGGTGAACGCAAGAACGTTCACGAAGAGACCAAGGATCAGGTGCATCGCATCGAACGGTGGTACGGGCGCTTCTTCCGCTCCTTCAACCTCGGACAGAACGTCCAGGCTGACAAGATCAAGGCCACGTTCAAAAACGGTGTGCTGACGATCGAAGCGCCCAAGGTCGAAGCGAGCAAGCCCTTGAAGATCAAGGTCTCCTGAAGCCCTTTTCGGGCAGGCTTCACAGGGCTCCGCCATTGACCGAAGCACCGGAAAGCCCTGCCCGGCTCCGGTCGGCGCAGGGCTTTTCCGTGCCATGCCTTCCGGACAACCAAACAACAATTTAATTTTCTGAAACAATTTTTCTCCAAATTAACGATCTTATATTCCACAAAAGCAATATTCAAACGACCCGGCGAGAGGTGACGATAGATGCAGGCAGCCGCTAAGAAAAATTACTACGAAGTGCTGGGCGTGCCCGAAGACGCGCCGGCGGACGAGATCAAGAAGGCGTATCGCAAGCTGGCCCGTCAGTATCATCCGGACCGCAACCAGGGTAAGCCGGACGCCGAGGAACGCTTCAAAGAGATCCAGGAAGCTTATGAGGTGCTGAGCGACGAAGCCCGACGGCGTGAATACGACCAGCTCCGCAAAGATCCGTTTGCCGGGCAGGGCTTCGGCGGCTTTGCCGGCGCCGGCCGTGAAGGCGGCGCCCGCTTCTATCGGACGCCCGACGGCACCTACGTACGCGTCGAGACCACCGGCGCCGGACCCAACGCCGACTTTATCTTCAACGACAGCGAGTTCGGCGGCGGCGACCTCTTCAGCCAGTTCTTCTCGGAACGGCGCGGGCGGCGCCGCGCGCGCGGCGGGCGGGACATCGAGTCCGTCCTCCGCCTCTCCTTCGAGGATGCGCTCCGCGGCGGGCAGCGCGAGATCACGCTGCCCAACGGCGAAACGGTGCGCCTCAAGATCCCCGAGGGCGTGCGCTCCGGGTTCAAGATCCGGCTCAAGGGCAAAGGCGAACCCGGCCCCGACGGACATAACGGAGACCTGTACGTGGTCTTCGAGGTCGAGCCTCACCCGCGGTTCCGCCGGGAAGGCGACGACCTCATCGTGACGGAGCGCATCTCGGCCATCGAGGCCATGCTCGGGACCGAGCGCCGGATCACGAACGCTTACGGCAAAACCATCAAGGTCAGGATTCCGCCCGGCACCCAGCCGGGACACACCCTGCGCTTGCGCGGGCAAGGCGTCAAGACCCCCAAGGGGGCCGGCGACCTGCTCGTGACCATCGAGGTGACGGTGCCGGACCTTCTCTCGGAGGAAGCCCGCGAAGAGTTAAAGGCGTGGGCGACGAAGCATGGACTATATCATCATTCATAACGGAGGTAGGGACTATGAATCTTCAAAAGTTTACGATAAAAGCACAGGAGGCCGTTCAGAAGGCGATGGAGATCGCCGCCTCCCGCAACCACCAGGGCATCGAACCGCCGCACCTGATGAAGGCGTTTCTGGAGGAACCCGGCGGCGTCGTTCGCACGGTGCTCCAGAAACTCAATGCCAACATCGACTATATCTCCGCCAAAACCGATGAGGCGCTCGAGAAGCTGCCCGTCGTCACCGGCGCCAGTGTGTCGGGGCAGTATCTCGGCGAGGATCTGAAGAAGGTCTTCGACCGGGCGCTGGCCGAGGCGGAGTTGCTCAAGGACGAGTACGTCTCCAGCGAGCACCTGCTCATTGCGCTGGCCGAGTCGAAGGACCCCATCGGCGAGGCCTTGCGGGATCAGCGCGTGACGAAGGAGGCCATCCTCGGCGTCCTCAAGGACGTGCGCGGCACGCAGCGCGTGACCGACCCGCACGCCGAGGACCGATATCAGGCGCTCGAACGCTACACGCGCAACCTGAACGAGCTGGCCGCCAAGGGCAAGATCGACCCGGTCATCGGGCGCGACGAAGAGATCCGACGCGTGCTGCAGATCCTCTCGCGCCGGACGAAGAACAACCCGGTGCTCGTGGGCGAGCCGGGCGTGGGCAAGACCGCCATCGCCGAGGGCATCGCCATCCGCATCGTGCAGGGCGACGTGCCCGAAGGCCTCAAGGACAAGCGCATCTACGCGCTCGACATGGGCTCGCTCATCGCCGGGGCCAAGTACCGGGGTGAGTTTGAGGACCGCCTCAAGGCCGTCGTCAAGGAGGTCACCGAAGCCGAAGGACAGATCATCCTCTTCATCGACGAGATCCACACGCTCGTCGGCGCGGGTGCGGCCGAAGGCGCGATGGACGCCGCGAACATCCTCAAGCCCGCCCTCGCCCGCGGCGAGCTCCGCGCCATCGGCGCGACCACGCTCGACGAGTACCGGAAGTACTTCGAAAAGGACAAGGCGCTCGAACGCCGCTTCCAGATGGTGCTCGTCGAAGAGCCCAGCGTCGAGGATACGATCTCGATCCTGCGCGGCATCAAGGAGAAATATGAGGTGCACCACGGCGTGCACATCACCGACGGCGCCATCGTGGCGGCGGCGGAACTGAGCCACCGCTACATCACGAACCGCTTCCTCCCGGACAAGGCCATCGACCTCATCGACGAGGCGGCCGCCCGGCTCCGCATCCAGATCGATTCGATGCCGGAAGAGCTCGACAACCTCGAACGGCAGATCCGCCAGCTCGAGATCGAGCGCGAGGCCGTCAAACGCGACAAGGATCAGGCGAAGCTCGACCAGATCAACGAGCAACTGGCCAACCTGGAGGAGCGCCGCACCGAGCTGCGCGCGCGCTGGCAACAGGAGAAAGAGCTGATCCAGAAGATCCGCGCGGCCAAAGAAGCCATCGACCAGGCGCGCATCGAGGCGGAGAACCTCGAACGCCAGGGCGACTACGGCAAGGTCGCCGAGATCCGGTACGGCCGCATCCCGAAGCTCGAAGAAGAGATCAAGGAAACCCAGCAGCGGCTCGCCGAGATCCAGCGGGAAGGCGCGCTCCTCAAGGAAGAAGTGACCGAGGAAGACATCGCCGCCATCGTCTCGCGGTGGACCGGCATTCCCGTCTCCCGGATGCTCGAGAGCGAGCGTGAGAAGCTCCTCCACCTCGAAGAGGAACTCGAGAAGCGCGTCGTCGGGCAGCCGGAAGCCATCGAAGCGGTCGCCAACGCCGTGCGGCGTGGGCGCGCGGGGCTCCAGGAGCCCAACCGGCCCATCGGCTCGTTCATCTTCCTCGGCTCCACCGGCGTCGGGAAGACCGAGCTCGCCAAGGCGCTCGCCGACTTCCTCTTCAACGACGAGCACGCGATGGTGCGCATCGACATGAGCGAATACCAGGAGCGGCATACCGTCAGCCGCCTCGTCGGCGCGCCTCCGGGCTACGTCGGCTACGAGGAAGGCGGGCAGCTCACCGAGCAGGTGCGCCGCCGCCCCTACTCCGTCGTCCTCCTCGACGAGATCGAGAAGGCGCACCCGGAGGTCTTCAACGTCCTGCTGCAGGTGCTCGACGACGGACGGCTCACCGACAACAAGGGCCGCACGGTCGACTTTTCGAACACCATCATCATCATGACGAGCAACCTCGGCTCGGAGATCATCCAGCAACGCATGGATGCCCTCAAAGGCAAGATCACGCCGATCGACGAGGAGCACATGAAAGAGGAGCTCCTGCAGATGCTCAAGCAGCGGCTGCGTCCCGAGTTCCTCAACCGCATCGATGACATCGTGGTGTTCCGCCCGCTCGGACGCGAGGAGATCCGCAAGATCGTCGAGATCCAGTTCAACCGGATCCAAGCGCTCGCCGAGAAGAGCCACCACGTCACGCTCGAACTCACCGACGCGGCGAAAGACTGGCTCGCCGAGCGCGGCTTCGACCCCGTCTTCGGCGCGCGTCCGCTCAAGCGGGTGCTCCAGCGCGAGATCACGAACCGGCTGGCCGAACAGATCCTCGCAGGCAAGATCCACGACGGCGACACCGTCAGCATCGATCTTTCCGGCGACAAGAGCGGCCTGACGTTCCACATTCACGAGGTCGTGGAAGAACCGACCGTGGAGGCCTGATGCGGCTTCCCGGCAGGCGCGGGCCGGGCTTTCCGGCCCGCATCCTTCCACCTCCCATCCCTGTCAAATATTTAAAACCATAGATGAATCATGAGCAAGATTATCGGCATTGACCTGGGCACGACGAACTCCGTCGTGGCCGTCATGGAAGGCGGCGAACCCATCGTCATCACCAACCCCGAAGGCGCGCGCACCACCCCCTCCGTCGTCGCCTTCAAGAAAGACGGCGAGCGCCTCGTAGGCGCGCCGGCCAAACGGCAGGCCGTCACCAACCCCGAGAACACCATCTTCTCGATCAAGCGCTTCATGGGGCGTAAGTACGACGAGGTCACCGAAGAGATGAAAACGGTGCCCTACAAGGTCGTCAAGGGTGAGAACGGGACGGCCCGCGTCGCGATCGGCGACCGCGTCTACACGCCGCAGGAAATCTCGGCGATGATCCTCCAGAAACTGAAACACACCGCCGAAGAATACCTCGGCGCAACGGTTACGGAGGCGGTGATCACGGTGCCGGCGTACTTCAACGACGCGCAGCGCAAGGCCACGCAGGAGGCCGGCGAGATCGCCGGGCTGAAAGTGCGCCGCATCATCAACGAACCGACCGCCGCCGCCCTCGCCTACGGCCTCGACAAACAGAATAAAGAGGCGAAAGTGGCGGTGTTCGACCTCGGAGGCGGCACGTACGACATCTCGATCCTCGAACTGGGCGAGGGCGTCTTCGAGGTCAAGTCCACCAACGGCGACACCCACCTCGGCGGCGACGACTTCGACCAGCGTCTGATCAACTACATCGCCGACGAGTTCCAGAAGGCCGAGGGCGTCGATCTGCGCAAGGACGCCATGGCGCTGCAACGGCTCAAGGAGGCCGCCGAGAAAGCCAAGATCGAGCTTTCGAGCGCCACGCAGACGACGATCAACCTGCCCTTCATCACGGCCACGCAGGAGGGTCCGAAGCACCTGACGATGGACCTGACGCGGGCCAAGTTCGAGCAGCTCGTCGACGACCTGATCAGCCGCACCATCCCGCCGATGGAGAAGGCGCTCAAGGATGCGAAGCTGAGCAAGAGCGACATCGACGAGGTGATCCTCGTCGGCGGCTCGACGCGGATCCCGAAGGTGCAGCAGGTGGTCGAGGAGTTCTTCGGGAAGAAGCCGAACAAGTCGGTCAACCCGGACGAGGTCGTGGCCATCGGCGCGGCCATCCAGGGCGGCGTGCTCTCCGGTGAAGTGGAGAACGTGCTGCTGCTCGACGTGACGCCGCTGAACCTGGGCATCGAGACGCTCGGAGGCGTGATGACGGTGCTCATCCCGGCCAACACCACGATCCCGACGCGCAAGAGCGAGATCTTCTCGACGGCGGCGGACAACCAGCCTTCGGTGGAGGTGCACGTGCTCCAGGGCGACCGCGAGCTGGCGCGCGACAACCGCACGATCGGCAAGTTCCACCTCGACGGGATTCCGCCGGCGCCGCGCGGGGTGCCGCAGATCGAGGTCACGTTCGACATCGACGCGAACGGGATCCTGAGCGTTTCGGCGAAGGACAAGGCGACGGGCAAGGAGCAGTCGATCCGGATCGAGGCGTCGAGCGGGTTGACGGAGGCCGAGATCGAGAAGATGCGCGCCGACGCC
>NZ_JBWOPL010000047.1:0-5149 GCF_056451265.1 Rhodocaloribacter sp.
TCAGGCGCTGATCGGCGGCGAGGTCGGTGAGCGTGGTGGTCAGCCCCGAGGGCCAGTCGATGCGCAGTTCGTCGGCGACGGTGTCCGTGCCGAGGCCGAACTGCTGGATGGGTGTGTGCTGGGAGAACAGCCCCGTCCCGGCGTTGATCTCTCGTATCTGGATTCCGCCGTCGTTGGTCAGCGTCAGCCGCGCGCCGATGGCGTCGCGGTTGCTGCACGTGCCGACGAGTTCGACCTGGAGCCAGTGGTTCGAGCCGCCGTCGTTTTGGAAGAGGTGGTTCGGGTCGGTATGGCCCAGCGCTTCCATCACGTACAGGTCGAGGTCGCCGTCATTATCGTAATCCCCCCAGACGGACGACTTCGTTTCCCCGGTTCCGATGTTCATGCCCAGCTCCTCGGCGATGTCGGTAAAGGCGCCGTTGCCCTCGTTGCGATAGAAGAAGTTGCCCTGGCCGGTCTGGGTTTGTACGCTCACGTAGAGGTCCTGGTCACCGTCATTGTCATAGTCGGCGAAGGCGGCATCCCAGTCGCTGATCTCGCCGCTGTCGTCCGGAGGGAGGAGCCCGGCGTCTGCCGTCACGTCTTCGAAGGTCCCGTTGCCCCGGTTGTGAAAAAGGTACATGCGCAGGGGCGTGGTCTTCGTCGAGCCGAGGATGACTTCGGTCAGGAGCAGGTCGAAGAAGCCGTCGTTGTCGTAGTCGGCCCAGAAGACCGCCGCGCCGGAGCTTCCGACTTCGGTCACGATGCCGGCCTGCGTGGTGACGTCGGTGAAGGCGCCGTCGCCGTTGTTTCGGTAGAGGACGGTTCGGTAGGGGGTGACGGCGGCGAGGGCCAGGTCGAGGTCGCCGTCGTTGTCGTAGTCGGCCCACATGTTGCCCATCGCACTGGCAGGGAACGAGAGGCCGGAGGAGACCTGCACGTCGGTGAAGGAGCCGTCGCCGTTGTTGCGCATGAGGGCATTGAAGCCGGGGAAGCTGACGGCGTGAAAGTCGAGGTCGCCGTCGTTGTCGTAGTCGGCCCAGGCGACCCCGGTGCCGTGCTCCATGTTGATTCCCGCGCCGGAGGTTTCGTTCACGTCGGCGAAGACGCCGTCGTCGTTTCGGTAGAGCGTGCTCTGCACGAAGTTGTGCGAATAGAAGTCGAGGTCGCCGTCGTTGTCATAGTCGGCCCAGGCATTGCGCATGGCCACCCAGCAATCTCCCGTGCCGGTTTCGGCGGTGACGTCGGTGAAGGAGCCGTCGCCGTTGTTGCGATAGAGCGTGTTGTCGTCCTCGGGGTCGTCGCAGGGGGGCGCCTCACCGTGCACCACGTACAGGTCCAGCCAGCCGTCCTTGTCGTAGTCGATCCAGTTGGAGCCCCACCGGATGTGGTTCTCGTCGGCGACGCCCGCCGTGTCGGTGACGTCGGTAAAGGTGTATTCCTGGGCGCGTGCGGTCAGTGGAAGGAGGAGCAGCAGGAGGCCGGGCAGGCGAAAGAGCTGGTGACAAGCGGGCATACGTTCGGCCGGACTGGTGGTGGTCGGGCGCGACGATGACAACAACAACGCGCCCGCGCACCGGGTGAACGGATCGTTGGAACAGGCGAAGGGTGGCGTCAAGAACAATGGTGGCGTGAGACCTGCCGGAATGATGCGTCCATACCACGAATGACGGGCCTCGGGCTATCCTTCAGTAGGAGAGAAAGAGGAATGGTTACGAGATTGCGAAGAGGGGGATTTTATTTGCCCCGGGGGGAGAGGGGGGCGAATAAAAAAAGGGCGGTTCCGGTGTGTCCGAAACCGCCCCGAGGGTTGGCGTGAGGGAGGGCGCGTCAGTGCGTGCCCGGCATCGTCGCCGGTTCGTCCGTCTTTACGATCACCGCCGGGATCGCCTTCTCGCGCACGAGGTTGTTGAAGGCGGGCAGGTCGGTCTCGAGGATCGTGTCGAGCTTTGCCAGTTCCGCGTCGATGGCGGCGGTGAGTTCCTCCTTCACGGCCACGGCCTGATCGGTGGGCCGGTAGTCGCCGATGGAAGCGGTCGAGGCGACGGCGGCGAGCTTGTTGTTCAGCCGGATCGGGAAATTGAGCGGGTCCTGGCGGCTCTGGTTTTTCGTCTGATAGAGCGCCTCTTCGATGGCGGTGAGCTTCTCGTTGAGGGCCTGGGCCGCCTTCCGGATCTCCTCCGCGCCCTCATAGTCGCCGAGGCGGCTCGTGATGGCCTTCGTCTGGCTCCGCACGTCGCGGATTTTTTTGATGGCCCGGTGCGTTTCACTCAGCTTGTCCCGGATCTCCATGAGGAAGTCGAACTGCGCCTGGAGGTCGGCGATGGTCGAGGACGAGCGCGGGTCTTTTTTGATCTCGAAGGGGACGCTCGTCGAGTCGTCGCCGACGATGAGACGGGCCTGATAGATGCCGGGCACGGCCACGGGGCCGCGCGTGGTGCCGGCCCACATGATGAGGCCGGGGAACGTTTCGGCGTCCTCGTAACGCATGTTCCACCGGAAGGCGTTCATGCCGGCCTCCACGGCGAGCTTCTGCCCCTTCGTCTTCGGGGTGAACGTGCGGATGACGTCGCCGTCGGCTTCGAGGATCTTGAGCTTCACGGCGCTGCTGTCGGGCGCGTCCTTGAAGTAGTATCGGAGCGTAACGCCGCTGCCGCCGCCGAAGCGCCCGCCGGCCATGCGATACGTCGGGCGGGGCGCGAAGAGCCAGTGCGCGCTCGCGGCCACCTCGTCGTTGAGCTGGTGGAGCGGGGTCACGTCGTCGATGATCCAGAAGGCCCGGCCCTGCGTGGCAACGATCAGGTCGTCGTCCTTCATGTCGAGGTCCGTGATGGGCACGACGGGCAGGTTTTGCTGAAAAGGCGTCCAGTGTGCGCCGTCGTCGAACGAGACGTACATGCCGCTCTCGGTGCCCGCATAGAGCAGCCCGCGGCGCTTCGGATCCGGCTGAATGGTGCGTGTGAAATGCGCCGGGTCGATGCCGTCGACAATCTTCGTCCACGTCTGCCCGTAGTCCGTCGTCTTGTACAGGTACGGGTGGAAGTCGTCCGATTTGTACAGGGTGGCGGCCACGTAGAGCCCGCCCGGCTCAAACGGGTGCGCGACGATGTCGTTGACCTGAATCCATTCCGGCATCAGCTTCGGCGGCGGCGTGACGTTCGTCCAGTTTTGCCCGCCGTCGCGTGTGACGTAGATCAGCCCGTCGTCCGAGCCGGTCCAGATCACGTTCGGGTCGAAATTGCTCTCGGCGACGGTGAAGATGGTCGCGTAGTATTCGACGCCGGTATTGTCCTTCGTGATGGGACCGCCGGAGGGGCCGAGCTTCGCCGAGTCCGCCCGGGTGAGGTCGGGGCTGATCATCTCCCACGATTGCCCCTCGTTCGTTGTGCGGAAGAGGTGGTTGCCGGCGGTATAGAGCACGTCGGGGTTGTGCTTCGAGTAGAGGATGGGGTAGTTCCACTGGAAGCGGTACTTCATGCCCTCGGCGCCGTGCCCCATGGGGTTGTCCGGCCACACGTTGACGGCGCGGACCTCGCCGGTGCGATGGTTGATGCGTTGTAGAAAACCGCCGTAGGAGCCGCCGAAGACGATGTCGGGGTCGTCGGGTTTGGGGGCCAGCCAGCCGCTCTCGCCGCCCGCCGAAGGCTCCCAGTCGCGCTCACTCCGCCCGTTCGAGGTGTGGAGGATGCGGACGGTCGAGTTATCCTGTTGCGCGCCGAGGACGCGGTACGGGAAGTAGTTGTCCGTGGTGACGCGGTAGAACTGCGCCGTGGGCTGGTTGTAATACGTGGTCCAGCTCTCGCCGCCGTCCGAGGTGACCTGTGCGCCCCCGTCGTCGCCGATGATCATGTGGGAGGGATCGTCGGGGTTGATCCACAGGTCGTGGTGGTCGCCGTGGGGCGTGGAGATGCTCTCGTACGTCTTGCCGCCGTCCTTCGAGCGCCAGAAGCGCACGTTGAGCGCGTAGAGCTGATCCTCATTCTTTGGGTCGGCATAGAGGCGCGAGTAGTACCACGCGCGCTGCCGGAGTTTGCGCTCGTCGTTGATCTTCGTCCAGGTCTCGCCGCCGTCGTCGGAGCGGAAGACGCCGCCGTCCTGCGCCTCGACGATGGCCCACACGCGGTCCGGGTTGGCCGGCGAGATCGTCACGCCGATGATGCCGAGCAGGCCGCGCGGCAGGCCGTTGTCCTTTCCGGTGACCTCTTCCCACGTATCACCGCCGTCGGTGGATTTCCACAGGGCGGAGCCTTCGCCGCCGCTTTCCAGGCTGTACGGCGTCCGCAGGATGCGCCACGTCGAAGCATAGAGGATGCGCGGGTTCGTCGGGTCCATCACGAGGTCCACCGCGCCGACCTCGTCGCTCACGAAGAGGATGTTCTCCCACGTCTCACCGCCGTCTTTCGAGCGGTAAACGCCGCGTTCCGCATTCGGGCCGAAGAGGTGGCCGAGCACGGCGGCGTAGACGAGGTCGGGGTTGCGGGGATGGATGCGGATGCGGGGAATGCGCCGAGAGTCGTCGAGCCCGATGTGTCGCCATGTCTTGCCGGCGTCCTCGGATTTCCACATGCCATAGCCGTGCGAGACGTTGCCGCGCACGGTCACTTCCCCGCCGCCGACGTAGATCACGTTCGGGTCCCACGCGCTGACGGCCACCGCGCCGATGGAGCCCCCGAAGAAACCGTCCGAGATGTTCTTCCAGGTTTGCCCGCCGTCGGTGGTCTTCCACACACCGCCGCCCGCGCCGCCGAAATAGTATGTGGACGGCTGGCCCGGCACGCCGGTGACGGCGGCGCTTCGCCCGCCGCGATACGGACCGAGGTTGCGGTAATCGAGGGCGCTGTAAAGCGCTTCGTCGTAAGTCTGGGCGCGGGTGGTGGGGATGGTGGCGAAGACGATCAGGATGGCGCACAACCAGCCTGTCGTCCGGGAAAAGGATAGCGCCTTACGCATGATGTTACCTCCGTGGGGTTTGGGTGACGCGGAGGGAAAATATTAGGCATCAAACGTCAGACAAGCAAAGGGTTTCTGGGAAGCGGCGCTACAGATTTGCGCCGCGCCGCCGGGTGCATTCGGACCGGGGCGGCGGCGCTCCGAGGAGCGTCATCGCCGCACCTTGACCATGCGCCGGGTGATGACCACCGTGCGCGTGACGAGGCGGTAGAGGTACATC